>CAZOTM010000121.1:627-6422 GCA_964582675.1 uncultured Clostridiaceae bacterium | reverse complement strand
AAGTGGCGGGCTGGGTGCGCATCCCCCTGGCTTTCCTGGCTGGCTTTATCGGCGGCGGGGTCTGGTGCTTTCTGGCAGCCATCGTCAAGGAAAAACTGCGCATTTCAGAAATCATTGTCACCATCATGCTCAACTATATCGGGATCAATCTGGTGGGGATCGCCGTCCGGACTTTTCTCATGGACCCGGCGGGGAGTATCCCCCAATCGGCCAAAATCGATCCGTCTGCCGTCCTGCCCCTATTAATGCCCCCCGCCAGGCTCAATGCCGGGTTTCTGGCAGCCCTGGCTGCGGTTGGCATCGTCTGGTTTCTCCTGGAGAAGACCACCCTGGGCTTTGAGATCAAGGCGGTCGGCTTCAATAAGCGGGCTTCCGCCTGCAACGGGATTTCCACTTTGAAAAACATCGCCGCAGCGGCGGTTTTGAGCGGCGGTCTGGCTGGCCTGGCTGGGGTGGTGGAGGTCCTGGGGGTCCAAAAAAAGCTGGTGGAAGGGATATCCGGGAACAGCGGCTACACCGCAGTCCTCATCGCCCTGCTGGCTGCCAACAACCCAATCGGGGCCTGCCTTGCCGCCATCGGTTATGCCGCCCTCCAGGTGGGCGCAAATTCCATGCAGCGTCAGCTGGGGATCCCATCTTCCATCGTGGATATCCTGATGGGGCTGGTGGTCTTGCTGATCATGGCCAGAGGACAGTTCCACAGGCGAAGGAGGCCGGCAAATGCTCAATAACATATTTACCATAGGCTTCATCACTTCACTGTTGGCTTCTGCGGTGCGGATGGCGCTGCCCCTTACCTATGCGGGACTGGGGGAAACCATCCTGGAAAAAGCCGGGATATTAAACATTGGGATGGAGGGCGTCATGTTAAGCGGGGCGTTTTTCTCCTTTCTGGCAGCCTCATTGTCCGGGAGTCTGGCAGTGGGCCTCCTGGGTGGAATTTTGGGAGGTATCCTTGTCGCTCTGATCCATGGGGTATTAGCCATTACCCTGGCCAAGGATCAGTCCGTCAGCGGCATTTCATTGAACCTCTTGACGTTGGGATTGACCAGCTTTTTGTTCAAAATGATTTTTGGCAACGAGACCTACCACCAGATAGCGACTCTCCCGAAGATCAGCCTCCCGGGGTTAAGCAGGATTCCCCTCATCGGCGAGGCCTTCTTCAATCAGGATATCCTGACCTATCTCGTTTACGGGCTGGTCGTCCTGGCGGCGATCTTTTACAAAAAAACCGCCCTGGGCTTAAACTTCATGGCAGTGGGAGAGAACCCCAAGGCCGCCGAACAGGCCGGTATCCCGGTTGCCAAATACCGTTATGCAGCGATTTTACTCAATGGCGCCCTGGGCGGAGTGGGCGGCGCTTCCCTGGTATTGGTCCAGCTGGGCGTATTCAATGAGAATATGACCTCCGGCAGGGGCTATATTGCCCTGGCGGCGGTCATTTTGGGCCGCTACTCCCCCTATGGGATGGCCGGCGCAGCCTTTGTCTTTGGTATCGCCAATGCGCTGCAGATCCGCCTGCAGGCCATGGGGGTGCCGCTGCCGCCGCAGGCCCTGGCCATGCTGCCCTATCTGTTCACCCTGATCGCCCTCCTGGGCTCCATCGGGAAAAATAATGCACCGGAAGGATTGAGCAAACCCTATGTTCGCGGAACCAGATAAAACAACGGAGGAATTTATGGAAGATAGAATATTGATAAAAAATGCCAAAGCCATCGTCACCTGCGACGGGATAGACCAGGTCTACTACGATTCGGACATTCTGATCGAAGGGCCGCAGATCAAAGCCATCGGCAAGGATCTCCAGGCCCCGGGGGCCAGGGTCATTGCAGCGGACGGGAAGTTTATCTATCCCGGGTTGATCAACACCCATCACCATTTCTTTCAGACCTTCGTCCGCAACATGATTTCCATCGACTACCCCAATCTCCTGGTGGTGGAATGGCTGGACAAAATTTACCGGATCTTTCAGAAGATCGATGAGGAAGTCATCTATTATTCTTCCGTCACGGCCATGGCCGACCTGATCAAGCACGGCTGTACCTGTGCCTTTGACCACCAATACTGTTACACCAAAGAATCCGGCAAACACCTGGTGGACCGGCAAATGGAGGCGGCAGCTCTTCTGGGGATCCGCTACCATGCGGGCCGGGGCACCAACACCCTCCCCAGAAGCGAAGGCAGCACCATTCCCGACGGCATGCTGGAGACTACGGAAGAGTTCCTGGAGGACTGTGAACGGCTCATCGGGCTATACCATGATCCCAAGGCGTTTTCCATGAAGCAGATCGTAGTGGCACCCTGTCAGCCCATCAACAGCTTCCCGGAAACCTTTGTGGAATCTGTCAAATTCGCCAGAGCCAAGGGGGTTCGCCTCCATACCCATTTATATGAGGGGGACAAACCCATTATGGAGGAGCGCTGGGGCAAGACCAGCCTGGAATGGTGCCGGGACATCGGTTTTGTGGGACCGGATGTCTGGATCGCCCACGCCTGGGAAATCCAACCGGAGGAATACCGTTTCCTGGCCGACACCGGCACGGGCATATCCCATTGCCCGGCTCCGGCAGTCCTGGGGGGATTTCCCATCCTGGACATCAAAGCCCTCACGGAGGCCGGCGTCCTGGTGAGCCTGGGGGTGGACGGCTCCGCCACCAATGACAGCTCCAGCATGCTGGATTCCATGAGGATGGCCTACCTGATGCAGGCGTATCACAGCAAAAGCCGGGGCGGCTGCGTTTCCCCCTACGACATCCTGAAAATCGCCACCGTCAACGGCGCCAAGACCCTGGGGAGGCCGGATCTGGGCTCCCTAGAAATCGGCAAGGCAGCCGACCTGTTCATGATCGATACGGAGGTTTTAGAACTGACCGGCACCCTCCATGACCCCAAGAACCTCATCCCCAGGGCCGGCGTCACCGGACCGGTCCATCTGACCATGATCAACGGGCAAGTCGTATTCGAGAACGGCCAGCTGGCAGGCATTGATGAAAAAGCCCTGGAGAAGGCCGGGGAGGCGGTATGCAGCCGGGTCCTCAGGTCGGAATTCAAAGATTTTTTCTAGAAACCTTCAATACTTACAATCAGCCAAAGATTAAGCAAAGACTAACCAAGGACTAAACAGGAATATAAATGCCAACAGCTCACCGCTAATCGGGTGGGCTGTTTCCATTTATATCGAAGCTTCCCCAGGATCATCCGGCCGGGCAATATCTGACCTGGTTTAACTGGTTAACTTGGCCTAAGGGAATACAAAAAATATATACTGTGTTAACAATATATACATTGACAGGCGAAGTAACTACTGAATATAATGTAATCAAAGGAAGGAGTGAGGTTATGAACATTAAATCAGATATCCTCCGCGGCCATACTGAAACCATTATTCTCAAGGCACTCCTGGACAAGGACAGTTATGGCTATGAAATCAACAAAACCATCCAGGAAAAAACCGCCAACCAATTTGAACTGAAGGAAGCCACCCTTTACTCCGCCTTTCGCAGATTGGAAAGCGATGGTTATATCTCCTCCTACTGGGGGGATGAAACCACCGGCGCCAGGCGCCGCTACTACAAAATCACTGCGGAAGGCCGCAGCTGTTACCAAAGGAACCGGCAGGATTGGGAAGACGCCAAAACATTAATTGACTCACTGATATAAGGAGGAGTCTATCATGACACGGATCACGAACTATATTACGGAGGCTTTCGCTGACGTCCCCCGGACGAACAATGCCATGGAGTTACAGGAAGAACTGATCTCCAACCTGACGGAAAAATACAATGACCAGTTGAGTCTTGGTAAAACCGAGGATGAGGCTTATAGTGCAGTCATCTCATCCATCGGCGATCTCAGTGAGCTCACCGAAGGTCTTAAGGCACGCCATATCCTGTCCCCGGAAAGCCCGGAGGAGCGGAAAAAAAGTGCCCGGCACATCGCCATTGCAGTCATGCTCTTCATCCTCAGCCCGGCAGCTTTGATCCTGACTGCCAATCTGTTTGACCAGGGTGTCATCGGCTTGGTCATCATGTTCGCCTTTATTGCCGCCGGTGTCGGCTTGTTGATCTATAACTCGGCCAGCAAACCCAGCTATTTGAAGGAAAACGAGTCACTCATCGAGGAATTCAAGGAATTCAAAGCGGCTAAAAACAAAAATAAAGGAATGCACGACAGTCTGATCGTGGCTCTCTGGATGATCGCGGTGGCCATCTACTTTTTCTACAGCTTCACCTACGGGACCTGGGCCTTCTCCTGGATCATCTTCATCATCGCCGTTGCCGTCCAAAATTTGCTGGAAGCCCTGTGGGCATGGAGGCAGTCCCATGAAAAATAGATTTTCCTATACCATAAAAGTCTTATTCTGGGGAGTGGTTGCCCTGGTCGGCGTCTACTTCCTGGTCGTCTCTGCCAGGGGCGGCGATCCCTTGGGAAACCTGGGCCTGAATTTAAACTCCGAACCTGACCTAGTGCTCTATGAAAAAACCATCACGGCAGATATGGATGATATCACCATCCAATGGGATACCGGCGGGGTAGCCATCCTGCCCGGCACGGATGATAATATTCAGATCATCGAACGGAGCAGCAAAAAATTGGACGCCAGCCAGTGGGCCAGCATAACCCAGTCCGGCAAGAACCTTAAAATCGTCGGAGGGACCAAGGGGAATTTCTACTTCTTCTTCTGGCACACCCCCGGGAGCAGTCTGGAAGTCCGGCTGCCGGAAGACCTCTATGATTCTCTTCGATTGCAGGCGACGTCCGGAACCTACGAAGTTAGAGACCTTGATTTTGCCAGCCTCTCCCTGGAGCTGACTTCCGGTAAATTAAATGTTGACCGATCGGCCGTGGGGGATTTAAAGCTGTCCATGCAAAGCGGCCAAAGCAGGCTGAACGGCATTAATGCTCAAACCGCTACCATCTCCAGCACCTCCGGATCCTTCCAGTATGACGGCTCCATCAGCCGCTCGTTGGATGCAGAATTGACCAGCGGTGAGCAGGTCTACGCTCTGGAGGGACAGGCGCCGGAGGAGCTCAAGCTGAAAATGAGCTCAGGTTCGGCAGCCATTGAACTGCCAGCCAATCCCGGCTTCAGTTTAAGCCTGGGGAAAACCTCAGGCAGCTTCCAGGCTGATTTCCTGCACACCCAGGATGGAGGCACCTATACGTACGGTGACGGCTCCAATCGCTACTCGGCGAATATGACCAGCGGCTCCCTGAGGATCAGCGTCAAATAGCCTGTAAACATCAATCAGACTGGCGGATCGGCCAATTATTATCCCTTCGGGGAAATCCCCAGGGCTGCCAAAGCAATCAGACATTTCTAAATGACTCCGGAATCCTCTCAACGATTTATTACAATTGATTGAGGGGATTCCAGTCTTTTTTGTACAATGGTAAATTTCAGCCCGGCAGATTACAGTTCCCTGGATGATCTGTTCCATCCCACAGCGGAAATCCATCCCGCCGGTCACTGGCGGGATCCCTTAAGGGGAAATAAACCTGGTTCAGGGGGATAGCAAAGTGACGGTTGATACCTGGAGATAAGCTGACACTGTTTATTTGCCCCTGGATAAACTATTATGGAAGAAAGAACTGTTCAGGGGACAGCTTAAGCCCTTAGGGACCAGGCAAACCAGAGAAAACCTGGGAGACCGGGGTAACCAGAGTGACCGGGCAGCTCCCGGAAATGGCAGGAGCAGACTGAAATTATAAACTGAGGAGGAAAAAGGATATGCTGATCCAATGCACTAGAGCCCTTCTGGATAAGATAAGCTTGGCTCCAGCCGAGTTAAGAC
>CAZOTM010000121.1:256-577 GCA_964582675.1 uncultured Clostridiaceae bacterium | reverse complement strand
GGCATGGCATGCCAATTTGATCTCCATCAACCGGCTGAATCCCAGGCAGCCCGGCAAATGAGCCCGGAGGAAATCAATGGCAGACTTAAAAATTCACACCACAGCTATCCCTATTCACCCGGCTGGTATTGATGCTTTGGGTTGACAGGGGCAGGGGATCTGACTGGATAAACTTGGCTCAGGCAGTGACGCAGGATAAAATAACAGGGTGGGAGCGCATATGCCGCAAGGGGTTCCCGGCGGCAGGAGTCGTTCCATCCTGGAGAATAATTACTGGGGTGGAAGATCAATCCTTTGGGTATCAGCCGATTTACCTTCTGG
>CAZOTM010000121.1:0-195 GCA_964582675.1 uncultured Clostridiaceae bacterium | reverse complement strand
AAATCAGGTAAGTCAAGGGGCTGGAACCCTTCGGCACCGTCCGAAACGGCGGCGTGAAATATTTAAATTTAACTTAGGAGATAGGTGGTAAAGTGAAACAATTAAGTGAGCGGTCAGGACAATTCACCGATTCTGTCATTCGCAGGATGACCAGGATCTCCAATCTTCATGGGGCGGTCAATCTATCCCAGGGCT
>CAZOTM010000120.1:0-6502 GCA_964582675.1 uncultured Clostridiaceae bacterium | reverse complement strand
CTTCAGCAATCCCAGCTAAAATATCCGGACCGCCCACGGCTTTAATTTTTCCAGCCTCCGTGATGACGCAGCCCCCGGGAATGATCCTTAAGTCCCCCATTTCGGCACCTTTTTTAAGGGTGTTGCCCATGGGCGTCACGAGAAAAGCATTTTTTAAAACCAGATCCATGGCTACTCCATTATCCTCAATTCAAGGACCTGGGAGGTTTCAAAGTTTTCCAGTCCCAAATAGTATTCTGCTGTATCCGTCAGCGCATCCAGGGGCACCAGTCCGACGATTTCAGTGCCGGTGACGCTGACCCCATAGCGCCTGGCCTCGAATTTAATCATTTCCAGGACCTGGTAGAGATGGGTTTTTGTATAATCCGTCAAATTCACCGAAACCTGGGCGATCCGCTTTTCTTTGATCTCCACCCCCATGGCCTTGACAAATCTTAATCCGCCGCCGATGTAGCGGATCCGCCGGGCAATGGCATCGGCGGTTTCAAAGCTGGCGGTATTGAGATTGGCATTAAAGGCAATGAGGGGCAGTCTGGCACCTACGGCGGTGACGCCAAAGCTGGCATGGGGAGCATTGGCTGGACCGAAATCCGCCTGCCACAATTCATCCCTCATTTTTTGGGCCATGCCTTCAAACTGGCCTTTGCGGATGCCGGCCAGATTCTCCCGGTGGGAGGCTGTGGCCGACTTCTCATAGAGAAAAACCGGGATGTTCAATTTACCGATTTCTTCAGCCACCCGCTTGGACAATTCAACGGCTTCTGCCATGGTCATGCCGCTGACCGGGATAAACGGGCAGACATCCAGGGCGCCCATTCTGGGGTGCTCGCCGCTGTGTTTGCGCAAATCGATATTGATCAGCGCTACCTTTACCGATTCAATGATGGGGCCGATCAGGCTTTCCGGCTCCCCCACCACGGTGACCACGGTACGGTTGTGATCCTTATCCGAGGAGTAATTCAAAAGCTTGATATGGGGCTTGTTTCTAAAGCAATCAACGATCTTCTCCACGACCTCGCTCCGTCTGCCCTCGCTATAATTAGGAACTATTTCCATTATCTTTCTCATGCCGATCCTTATCTCCTTTATGTCAGTTCATTTCACACTTTTCATGTGATCCCTTCAGTACACAGCTTCAAGTGATCCCTTGAGTACACAACCTCATTGCCCAGCCGCTTGCGCTTCCATGGAAAACTTGGAATCCATTATCATATTGTAAAACATTGCCGGATATTTATCCACAAGAGGGATCAATTCCCACGCCCCCTCAGAGGCTGCCTGGGGAGCCTCTGATTTTACCGCCTGGTCAAAAGCCCCGGGGCAGGATGAGTTTCAGTTTGGCCTGTTCAATGGAGATGTCACAAACACTGCCGGAATCCGACTCTCCGTCCAGGTTGATGATCATGGGGGCAGGGGCTTTGATCATGATGTGCTTTGCCCGGACGTAGGTCAGTTCGGGAATATTGAGATGGGTCTCCTTCATCAGGCGGGGGAGATACCTCAGGAGTTTCCCGATGGGGATATCATCCACAATGACCACGTCCAGCAGCCCATCGCTAAGGTCGGCAGTTGGCGCCATGTGGAAGCTGCCGCCGTAATACTGCCCGTTGCAGATCGCCATCAAGAGGATTTCCTGCTCATATTCCCGGTCATCGATGGTAAAGCTGAGGGTTGTTGGCTTTTTTCCCTTCAGACACTTGATGATCCCGGCAAAGTAGGCCATGTTGGCTGTGACCAGGGGCATTGTCTTATAGCCGGAGGCTGCCTGGTTGATTATGGCATCCAACCCCACACTGACGATGTTGATAAAATACTTGTCATTTATTTTACAAAGATCCACCAGGGTTTCTCTGCCTAAAATCGTGTCCTTGAGAATTTCCTCCGGATCAAACCGGCCGGCAATGGACTTGATAAAATCGTTGCCGGTCCCGCAGGGGATGATCGCCAGGGAAGAGTCCGAGCCGGCCATTCCGTTCAACACCTCATTCAATGTTCCATCCCCGCCCACGGCGTAGATTCGGTAGACGCCCTGCCGGGAATATTCCCGGGCGATTTCGGTGGCGTGGCCAGGATAGCTCGACCTATGGATCTCAAAGGTGATTCCCGGGTACTTCTTCTCCAGGGCCCAAAACAGTTCAGCGATCCGTTTCTCGGCCTTTAAAGCCGCCCCCTTGCCGGCTTTGGGATTTACGATAAATAAGTGTTTCGTATCCTTCATTGCTTGCTCCCATCTTTCAATCAGTATTCATTTGCTGCGATCATCAGTTCAATTCTTCCACCGGTTTTCCCAGTTTTTTTACAATGTCCCCCCACTCGTTTACATTGCTGCCTGTCGCCCATTCATGCATGATGATGGTTTCCCCGTCATGAAGGTTTAAGACAGCCACCGGGGTTGCGGAAATGCGGCCGTTGTCTTTTTTAAAGATCAGCAGATTTTCCTCGGTTTTGACGGCCAGGAAAAAATCTTCCGGGGAGGAAACCGCATCCACCCCGTTGGGCACGGTGGCTTTTATGTCTGCCCATCTGGGGGCGATGGCATCAAACCCATACAGTTTCGAATTGTCAGGGAAGTCCATGGGAAAGGTGATATACCGATCGGAATATTTTTCAGGGGCGTTCAATCGTCCCTGAAATTCCCATCCGCCGTTCCGTCTGCGGAGAATAAATGCGGACTCATCCAGGGGGGCAAACCGATCCAGCCGGCTTTGGCCCTGGCTGATTTCCGCCTTGGCTGCGGCTTCCATGATCGACAAGCCCTCCGCTCCGTAAATATCCGTGATTTTGGTGTTCGCCTCCAGATTGGGTTCATCCAGGTTTTTTGTGAAATAATACTGGAAAGGCCCTGTTCCCTTGCCTTCTGCCAGCCTGGTTTCAATGGAAAAGTAGTCATTGGCAATAAAGGTAATGTTGGAAAACCGGGATACCTTGGAAGGGGCGATGGATTGCTGTGCTGTGGCCCCATCGCTGAGCCTGGTGACTACCACTGACTCATTCACCACCTCAATATTTTCTTTCCGGTCGACGGACATGATATAGAACTCATTCCTGGGAAAGAGGATATTGGGCACCTCATAAATCTCCATGCTGCCTTCACGGTCGAGGCTGATCCATATGGTCCGGTAGGCGGCTTGCCCCAGGATATTTTCCGTAACCCTCCGCTCCGCCCTTAGGCCGATGAGGACGCCATTGGCTTCGGAGGCGGCTCCCATGGAATCGGTTCCGGGGGAGGTTGCACTGGCTACGGTGGAATGATCCGAGGCTTCGGAGGGTTTGAAAAACATCAGGACGCCGCTTTGCTCCACGGCAACCGAGGCATCGCCAAGCTTGAACAGCTTGACCGTGAAGCCCTTGGCATCGGTTATGGTATAAACCTCGGTAAACTCATCGGTGATCCCCACATCATGGGTAGTGACCCGATAACTGGTGAGGAAATATTCATAGGTCTTAGCTCGCAACACCTTGATATCAGGGTCTTCCACCACATTCTGGCCCAGGGCGAATTCATTGGCTGAAATGGACATGGTGAGACCCTGGAGCATTGGGTCGTCCACCTCCGTGACTTTTGGTCCCAGACGGTAGGCTTTCTCATACACCCAGTAAGGGTCTAAGGGAAGCGCTCCCTTTAAGGGCATGGTGTCATCGATATCCGCCACATAACTGCTTCTTAAATTGCACCCCGCCAGGATCGACAACATGGCTATGAGCCAGGCCAACAGGGCTGCTTTACTTCGTTTGCGCTTCATAGCTGCCCCCCTTTGGCAATTTGATGATCATCCTGGTATATTCATCCAGCTGGCTTTCGATGGTTAGGCTGCCGCCATGCAATTGGACAATCTCCTTGGCGATGGACAGGCCAATGCCGCTGCTGGCCATGGCATGCTTTCCCTTATAGAATTTTTCGGTGACTTTTTCCAGATCGGCCGGATCAATGCCGATCCCCGTATCATGGACGATGATCAGATCTGCCGCCTCCGTTTGACTGAATTCCACACGGATCTGATCCCCCGGTTCGGTAAACTTGAAGGCATTGTCCACCAAATTGATCAACACCTGTTTGATCCGGTTTTCATCCCCCCAAAAGGGTTTCATTCCCGCCATGACCTGGACGCTGAAGGTCTTTTTCTCCCGGATGGTGCGGGAGGAAACAAAATTATCCACAAATCCCTTCAATTCATTGGGATCGATCCACCCGGGCTTCAGCTCGACCTTGCCGGCCACAAATTTTGAGAAATCCAGGAGTTCATCCACCATACCCTTCAGCCGGTCCGACTCAGTTTCAATGATGTCCAGACCGATGTCCAACAGCTCACGATCCGTGGCAGGGTCTTTCAAAGTGATGGCCCAGCCCTTGATGGCCGTCAGGGGCGTTCTCAGTTCATGGGACACGGAGGATATGAAGTCATTTTTCAACGCCTCCTTTTTCTTGATTTCACTCACCATATAGTTGAAGGTCTGGGCGAGCTCGCCGATCTCATCATCATTGGCCACCTGGCTGCGGACGTTATAATTGCCCCTGGCCATTTCCCTGGCACTTTTGGTCAGTCCCAGGATGGGCGTGACGATCCGGTCAGTCATGATCAGACCCATAAACACTGCGATGCCGGCCACCAGGCCGCCAATCAGGAAGAACAGGGCTCCGATGCGCAGGATGTTGTTATCCACTTGCCGCACCGAGGCGATGTACCGGATGACCCCCACTATTCGCCCCGTGGACCTTAAGGGCATGGCTGCGCTCATGACATGTTCCCCAGTGGATTTGGCCCGGAAAATGATGGATCCCGTTTCCCCTGCCAGGGCAGCTGACACATCATCCAGGTTTGGCGAATCCGTTTCTAAGATCCCCTGGGAATCCATGAGGAGAGCGCCCTCCGTATCATAGATCTGGACTCTGGCGTTGGCGGACCGCCACCAGGAGTCCTGACCGGAATAAAGATTTTCCGTCAGGGTGCCCTCGATTCCGATGTTATCCTCATAATACTCAGCAGGGATGGCGACCTCGCGCTTCAAGTTGTTGTAAAAGTTGGAAAAGAAATAAACCCGGACAAAACTTACCAGGATCAAAACGATGGTGACATAGGTAAGCCCGAGGATTAATAAGATCTGTCCGGACATCCTTTGGCGGATGCTTCTTCTGGCTACTCTCTTTTCCATCGGTATCCCGTTCCCCAGATCGTTTCGATGTATTTGGGCTCGGAGGAATCATCCTCCACCTTGGAGCGCAGCCGCCTCACATTGACGTCGACGATTTTCGGGTCGCCTGTAAATTCGTAGCCCCACACCAGGTTTAAAAGATCATCCCTGGTAAAGGCCTTCCCGGGATTTTCCATGAAGATCTTCATCAGTAAAAACTCCTTGGGCGTCAAGACGATCTCTGCCCCGTTTTTGGTTATCGTCTGGGAGTAGTTATCCAGTTCAAAGCAGAAGGTTTTTATGATATCCCGGTCAGCTTCCTCCGTCTGATCGGATATCCGCCGGATCAGCCCCTGGGTCCGCAGGATGAGCTCCGTTGGGTTGAAGGGTTTAATGATGTAGTCATCGGCGCCGCCCTTTAAGCCATTGATCTTATCCGTATCCTGGCCTTTGGCAGTCAGCATGATGATCCCCATTTTGGATGAATTTTCCCGGATCCGCCGGAGCACTTCAAACCCATCGATCCCCGGCAGCATAACATCCAATACGGCCACATCCGGTTTTTCCAGATTGGCGATCCGGACCGCTTCCTCCCCCGTCTCCGCCTCAAACACCGTAAACCCGCTGCGTTCAAAATTTATCTTTAAAAATGTCCTTATGCTGGCTTCATCTTCACATATCAAGATCCTGTTCATCTGCTACCTCCAGGGTGCTGGTCCATCCCTTGGCTCGAATGACAAGGGCTGGCTATCGGGTGATTTGCCCAACTCTCCCTTGATTGTATTCCGAATCCACGGCAAATTAGTTTCAATCCGATAACACCGGCTATCCTTATTATACCTTCAATATCACCGTTTGATTACCATCGCCGATTTATTTACGATTGGCAAATTGCCTGAACTGTATATATATTCCACCCTGCCTGGTTTCTTTTAATTTTTTATCTGTTTTTCTTCAGTCCCATATTTTTGCAGGAGCTGTCCGGAAACAGTATGGAGCAAGAGATCAGGGACTCACGAGGTCATTGTTCAAGGGGTCCATTGCTCCGGCGGTAAACGAAGTCAACCAGATTACCTCCCGCTGATTTCTGTCAGTGGGCCGTTTTGTTCCCGGTTGTAAGTTAAACAAAAAATACATTGATCCTTCATGGACTGAACATAAAAGAGTCATACAATGATTCTATAGACTCAGAGTCCCCCGAGGAGGCGGAAACTATGGAAGAACGACGAAACCCCAGCCTGGGTAAATATGTGCTGTTATTAGCAGGCCTGACTTTTTTGGGCATAATTTCCTATTGGCTCTATCAAAATTTCTCTCGGAAGCCGCCTGCCCCGGCCCTGGAAAGCAAAAACCGGCTGGTGATCCCGGCCCT
>CAZOTM010000119.1:0-6530 GCA_964582675.1 uncultured Clostridiaceae bacterium | reverse complement strand
ATCCCTGCCATGAAACCGAGGCAGAAGCAGTCGATAAGACTCTGGAGATGCTGGAGGTTTATCGTGAGGTGGCCGAGGATGAAATGGCCATGCCGGTCATCCGGGGCAGAAAGAGCGCCAAGGAGCGGTTTGCCGGAGCTGTGGAGACTTATACCATGGAAGCCATGATGCACGACGGCAAGGCCCTTCAGGCGGGCACCTCGCACTTCCTGGGGCAAAACTTCAGCAAGATGTTCGACATTAAGTTCCAGGGCAGGGCCGGCGGAGAACAGCACGTTTGGACCACTTCCTGGGGCACCTCCACCCGGCTCATCGGCGGGTTGATCATGACCCACGGGGACAACCGCGGCTTGGTCATGCCTCCCAACATCGCTCCCACCCAAATCATCATCATCCCCGTGGCTATGCATAAAGCCGGGGTAGTGGAAGCTGCCGAAGCCCTGTTCAAAGAATTGAAACAGGATTTCCGGGTCAAGCTGGACGATCGGGACAACTACACCCCGGGCTGGAAGTTCAATGAATGGGAAATGAAGGGTGTACCCATCCGGATCGAATACGGTCCCCGGGACATAGAAAATAACCAGGTGGTGTTGGTTCGTCGGGACACCCTGGAGAAACAGACCGTGAATAAAGCGGATTTAAAAAACACGGTGGATCTGCTGCTGAAGGATATCCAGAGCAGTTTGTTCAACCGGGCCAAACAGCGCCTGGAGGAAAATACCTTTGAATTCACCGACTACAATGACTTCCTGGAAGCTTTCAACGATAAGAGCATCTTTGCCAAGGTCATGTGGTGCGGGGAGACGGACTGTGAGGATCAAATGAAGCTGGATACAGGCGCCACCATCCGCTGTCTGCCGGAAAAGCAGGAGCACCTGGCCGATACCTGCATCTGCTGCGGGCAGTCTGCCCAAACCATGGTATACATGGCCAAGGCGTATTGATCCTAAACTAACAGGAGAGGATTTTATTTAGTATCTCCTTCACAGTGCTGCCATGGCACTCAGCTTGTTATTAAAGAGACCAGAGTGGTGCTGTCAGGTTGAATGGAAAATGCAACAGTGTAAAAAACCCCCGGAAGGATGACCTTTCGGGGGTTTTTTACACTTTTGCAGGATGTTTGGGACCAAATAAAAATTTTAACGAAGTTACCGCAGATTGCCTATATATTTCGCTGATTTAAAATCATCCAGGGGTTTATTGTATAAAAATAGGAACAATCATAAGCATTCTTTAAAAAAGTATAATTATGTAGAATGGTTTTTAGGTTATGTGATAAAATGGGTTTGACAGCTTTGTGAAAACGATATATTATGAAAATTAATACGGCGTGGAACATGTTTCATAAAGGGGGGGAAATGGCTTCATTTCGAGATATTGCGAAGAAAACAGGATTGAGCATATCAACGATTTCCCGCTACATCAACTCATCCGGTTATGTAAGCAAGGAATCCTCTGAAAGGATCCGCAAAGTTATTGAGGAACTGGATTATGTTCCCAACCGAAATGCTCAGGCCATATTTAACAAGAAGTCAGGGAGCATTGGGCTTGTCATACCCAGTTTTGTTAATCCGTTCTTCTCCCAATTAGCCACCATAATCGGCAATATGATACAGGATGACGGATTTGGCTGCGTGCTTTGTTTTACTGAGGATAATCCTGAAAAGGAAAAAAATGCCCTGGATCTTTTAAATGGCTATCGGGTGGATGGAATCATCATTGCCAGATCCTGCAATGTTGAAAAAGCCCGGAAACTTTCGATTCCGGTGGTGTCATTTGAAACAAAAATCTCAGATGAGGTCATCACTGTCAGCGCAGACAACTACCAAGGCGGCTTGCTGGCATTTGAGCATCTTTTTGAAAATGGCTGCAGAAACCTGCTGTACATCAGGGGCCCCAAAGAATTTATTGCCATCGAAGACAGAGGCAGAGGTTTCATGGATGGAGCAGAATCCAAGGGCATGGAGGCAGATATCCTGCAGCTTGATACGGACTATCTGCTGGATGGGGATTTCGATCATGAACTTGGACAGATCGATTTTGCAAAGTATGATGGGATATTTGTTTTTAACGATATCAATTGTTTATATGTTATTAATTACCTGATGCGCAGGGGGATCTCCATCCCAAAAGATATCCAGGTCATTGGATTTGATAATGCGTACTTTTCAAAAATGAATATACCCAGACTGACAACGATTGAACAATCGGCCAATGATACTGCCAGGGTGATTTATGATTGTTTGAAAGGATTGATGGAAAACAACGCCCAGCCAATCAAAGATCATATTTTACCAGTCAGGCTCATCAAAGGGGAAACGACCAAATAAATAATGGATGATGAAGGGACAGGGGCTAACGAGGGGGAGCCGATAATAGGAAGCCAATCATCACGATAATGTGTGAACGCCATGGGAGGTGCAAATTGGAAGGAAAAGTGAAGCTAAAGGTTTCAGAAATCGAGAAATCATTCCCCGGGGTAAAAGCCCTCAATGGGGTAAATTTTGAGGTGAAGGAAGGATCTGTGCATGCTCTCTGCGGAGAGAACGGTGCAGGAAAATCAACTCTGATGAAAATCATCAACGGACTGCATCGTCCAGATGTGGGATCAATCTATGTTGATGGAGAAAAGGTGGAAATCAATAATCCACAGCATGCACAGCAGCTTGGTATTGCAATGATCGCCCAGGAACTAAATTTTGTTCCGGAATTGACCGTGGAAGAGAATCTTTTTCTTGGCAGACTGCCCGGAAGCAAAGGACGGGTGGACTGGGGCACGGTCAGGGAGAAAACCGAGGAATTGTTGAAAAAAGAAAACCTGCCATTCAAACCTACTCAATTAATGAAAACCTTGTCCATATCAGAGATTCAACAGTTGGAAATTTTGAAGGCACTGTCTTTGGACGCACAAATCATCATTATGGATGAGCCAACATCGTCTATTTCCAATAAGGAAGTAGAGAATCTGTTTACAAAAATTGAGCAATTGAGGAGTCAGGGAAGGTCGGTGGTTTATATCTCCCATAAGCTGGAGGAGATTTTTAAAATTGCGGATGATGTGACGATCCTGCGGGATGGAACAGTGGTTGGCAGCTATCCCATCGGAGATTTGGATGAAGAGAGTATCATCCGGTTGATGGTGGGCAGAAAGCTTGATAATGTTTATCCCAAAGAGGCTGTTCCGGTTGGTGAGACGATCTTTGAAGTCAAGGATCTTTCGAGCAATGGCGAATTTAAAGGGATCAATTTTAACGCCAGGCGGGGTGAAATTGTTGGATTTGCCGGCCTTGTTGGGTCAGGCCGAACTGAACTGATGAGGGCAATTTTTGGCCTTGATAAATATACCTCCGGTGAGATTCACATCAAAGGGAAACCAGTAACCATTGTGAATCCGAGGGATGCCATAAAAGCCGGGATTGGAATGGTTACTGAGGACAGAAAACGGTCGGGAATCGTGCCGGTCAGAAGTATCAAGGAGAATGGCTCTTTGGCCAGCTTGGAGAAGTTTTTTTATGGTGGAATGCTCCATGCCAAAGAGGAAGAGGCCATGGACCAAAAGTATTTCGAGAAAATGGATGTTAAAGCCCCCTCCATGGAGACATTGATCCAAACATTAAGCGGAGGAAATCAGCAGAAGGTAATACTGGCCAAGTGGCTGATGCGGGAACCGGATGTATTGATACTGGATGAACCCACCAGAGGTATCGATGTTGGCAACAAATTTTCAATTTATCAATTGATGCAGGGGATTGCCAAGGAAGGTAAAGCGATATTAATCGTTTCATCTGAGCTTCCGGAACTCATTGGCATGTGTGACAGAATATATGTCATGAATCAGGGAACCCTTACCGGGGAACTGAAACGGGATGAGTTCAATCAGGAAGCAATCATGCGATATGCAACGATGTAATCTTTAGGAGGGTGAACATGTTAACAAAAAAAATCGGCGGATTGGATGTCAGTAAATTCTCTATTTTCCTCATATTCTTATTTTTGATCGTAGTTTCAAGTTTCTTAAATCCGAATTTTCTTTCAAGCGGTAACTTATTTAACATACTGAAGCAGCTGGCAGTGGCCGTATTATTGTCCTATGGCGCAATGATGCTGGTCATCAGCGGCATGATCGACTTGTCGGCGGGATCTGTCCTGGCTTTGGCCGGTGTATTGTCAGTGTCGTCATTTAAAGCAACCGGCTCTTTGGCTGTGGCGGTGGTTGTCGGACTTGGCGTCGGTGTGGCGGCTAATCTGATCAATGCATTGATGGTGGTAGAATTCAGGGTGCCAGCATTTATCGCTACCCTGGCGATGCAAATGGTGGCACGAGGTGTGGCTCTATATTATGCAGACGGACAGAATATTCTGCAGATCGGAAATTACACAGTGTTTGGGCAGAGTTCCATCGGACCGATCCCGATTTCAGTCATCATCATGATCGTTGTTACGGCGATCACTTACTACATCATGAAACATACCAGACTGGGCAGATCCATGTATGCCATTGGCGGTAATGAGGAAGCGGCTATCGCTTCCGGTATCAATGTAAAGAAAAACAAATACATAACATATTTGATCAATGGACTTTTGGTAGGCGCAGCCGGTATCCTCTTCATGTCCCGGGTAAATGCCGGACTGCCCAATGGCGCCATTGGCTATGAAATGGAAGGCCTGACTGCGACGATCGTCGGTGGAACTAGCTTTTCCGGTGGTGCCGGAACTCCATTCGGAACCCTGGTTGGTGCTTTGATCATTGGAGTTTTGAACAATATCATGAACCTGACCAATGTTAACACCTATATTCAGCAGATTGTAAAGGGAATAATCATTGCTGTCGCTGTTATTTGGGATATCAGATCAAAGAGGGGAGGCAAAAAGATCGCCAGAAAGATTCGGGGTGAGTAGAATTTCGAAAGAGGAGCCGCTTGGGAAGAAAAACACAAAATAAAATGTACTAATCAAAAGGAGAAAAAAATGAAGAAAATCATTGCAACAATTATGATGTTAGGTATGACCATGGCCACCGTAGCCGGCTGCAGCAGCGCTGCACCCGCAACGACAGGAGGTGCTGCCGCCGGAACGACCACAGCTGGAGCAACCGCAGCAGCCGGTGCCAAAACCTATAAAGTAGCCTTTATTGCCCGTACTCAGGCGGACTCCTTTGCAGCCTGGCTGGTCAATGAAATGAAGGCCGCAGCAAAAGAGTATCCCGATATGACTCTGGATGTATTCGATGGACAGGCTGATGATGAAAAGGTAAATGCTGCCATTGAGAACGCCATCACCAACGGCTATGATGCAGTTATTGTTCAGCCTAACAATGGAGAAGCCCAAAGACCCTATGTTGAAAAAGTTGTAGCAGCCGGTAAAATTGCCATCACGACCAATGCCCGTATCACAGGCATCGCCGGAGCATCTTCAGTTGACGCTGATCCCTATGTTCAGGCCAAAGTAAATGCCGAACTGGCTTTAACCCAGATTCCTCAGAACGCCAATGTTGTAGTGTTAAAAGGGCCCTCCGGCAACTTCCACGCCGATGAAAGACGCCGTGCCTGGCAGACAGAATTCTTTGACAAACGCCCGGATGTAAAGATCGTCGGTGAGCAAATTGCCAACTGGAACAAGGATGAAGCGGTTCAGTACATGGAAGACTGGGTTACTGCCAACAGCTCAATCCAGGCAATCATTTCCATGAACGATAACATGGCTACCGGTGCTTTGGAAGTTGCGAAAAACAATCCAGCTTTAAAGGATATCCTGTCCTATGGCGTTGACGGAACTCCGGAAGCTACCTTGCTGATCGACAGCGGAGCTATGACATCAACCTGCCTCCAGTCAGCGATTGAACTGGCAAAAGCCAACATTGATACCGTACACAAGCTGTTGACCGGAGCAGAAAAGGAAATCAATATGGACATCGATGCGATCCTTATCACCAAAGACAATGCCAAGGATTACGTTAAGATGTACACCGAAAGAGGTCTGATCCAGTAATTTCAGTAAAACAAGCTTGGAATGGCGCGTCATTGCAGCCATTCCAAGCTATTACAGGAGGAAAACGATGAGCAATAAAATGAAAGTTGCGGTAATGACAGCCTTGAATCAATTGGAGATCCAGGAAAGAGAAATTCCCGTCCCGAAAGCAGATGAAGTCCTGGTAAGAGTTGATTATGTGGGAGTCTGCGGATCAGATCTGCATTATTTTGAGCATGGCAGAATCGGAAATTTTATAGTTGAATATCCATTTGTATTGGGACACGAAGTCGGCGGTACTGTGGTTGCCCTTGGTGAAAATGTTACGAAACTGGCAGTTGGTGACCGGGTTGCTTTGGAACCGCAAATCACCTGTGGAGAGTGTGAATTCTGCAAGAGCTGCAGATATAACCTCTGCGAAAAAGTGGTTTTCTTTGCAACACCACCCGTCGACGGAGTCTTCCAGGAATATGTTGCTCACGAGGCCAATTTATGCTTCAAGCTCCCTGATAATGTCAGCACCATGGAAGGCGCTTTGATGGAGCCGCTTTCGGTAGGCTTGC
>CAZOTM010000118.1:5331-6621 GCA_964582675.1 uncultured Clostridiaceae bacterium | reverse complement strand
GTGGACATCCTGGAGAAAAAGCGCGGAACCAATCAGGGGCAGGTGCCAAAGTATTATGTGGAGAATAATCACGAGGGGATCATTGAAAGAGACCTTTTTCTGAAAGTGCAGGAGGAGATTACCCGAAGAGCCAATCTGACTGGCACTAATTGAAAGCGGATCTACAGTGGGAAATATGCCCTGTCAGGGATTGTGTTTTGCGGAAGATGCGATGATATCTTCCGGCGCATCAAATGGAACAACCGAGGCCGCAAATCAGCGGTGTGGCGCTGCGCCTGCAGGGTTCAGGAAGGACCCGTTGGCTGCACTGCCAGAACCTTGGCAGAAGAAACCCTGCAGGAGGCTGTGGTGATGGCCATCAACGAAACCTTCAATGAAAAGGATGAAGTCCTGGCCATCTTAAGAGAAAACATCCAGAGCACTCTGGAGGAAGATACGGAGAATCGAGCGGAAGAGATTGATGGCGAAATCAGAAGGCTCCAGGAAATGCTTTTGAGCAGCCAGGATTCTGTCGATGATGTTGGGAATGAAATCGTAAGGCTCCGTGAAGAAAAGGAGGGGATTTTTCAGGAGATGGCAGCAAAGGAAGATTGGAGAAAACGGATGGATGAGATGATTCGATTCCTTAAAACCTCATCATGTAATTTAACCGAGTATGAAGAAAAATATGTCCGGATCCTGGTGGAGAGAATCACTGTCTTTGATGATCACATCAAGGTGGATTTCAAATCGGGAATTAGCGTTGATATTCAAGAATAAAATAGGGAGCGCCACGAGTTTTATTCATCTGAATGCCTTCAAATGATTTTTATACTGCTTAGAATAAATCAACTGGTATGTTTAAAATTACAAATTATTAGGATAAGATATTATCAATTGGAGGTATTTGCCGGTTGCGAGAGACTCAGTCCTGGGCAATAAGGGAAATGATTATTTCCTGAAGTGTCAAAATCTATTTTATTCTCTCAGATAATATCTGGAAGCGGAGATGGAATTAAATGGAATTAAATCAGTTTACTAGGATCTTAGCTAACTTTGGCGAAATTCAATTCACGTTCGAAGACAAACAGTTTTTGGTTTCTGGGTTTTGGGTAAAACCATTTTGTGGCAAAGGACATGTTGATTATTGTCTATTTCCTCCGCCAGATATGCCAGAGGATAAGATAAAATTTGATACAATTGAAGGATTGTTACAGTACGAAATATTAGGACGGAAAATAGAGGAAATTCTAGATGAGATAATTATAGTGGATAGATTTTAATCGTGCGGAGGTTATTGACGTCACGGGT
>CAZOTM010000118.1:3925-5299 GCA_964582675.1 uncultured Clostridiaceae bacterium | reverse complement strand
ATGGACTGTTGAAGATCCTGACCAGGATTTTTAACAGTCCATTTTTTTTATTGAAAAATTTATTAATGGCTCACAGAGCCATTTCAAATGAGTCGGAATTTGCTTTGGAGGAATTTATTTCTTTAAAACAAATCAAAATGAAATGGATGTAAAAATTTTTGTGCGGATTTATGGGGGATGTCAGATGTTCAGCTTTTGCTTTTCGTTAAGGCAGGCAGCTTGAAGTTTAGTTCATATACTTTTGCCGGACGTCCCTTGGAATTGGATGTTTGGGTATAAGCCAGCTTTGCGAAATTGCCATTTTCAAGATTCAATAATATACGGTTTGCATTGCGAACCGTCACGCCAAATCGACTTGCCAGCTCCTGGGTAGTTACTTTGTTGGATCCCGTCATTTTCATGTAGGTAATAAGCTTTGTGATGGTAATGGATGATAGGTTGCACTTTTTTGCGATTTTCGCGACATTATACATTTCATAATTCTCAATGACCATTCGCTTGTCTGAATTCAGGGGACCGATCAAATCCCCGTTTTCGTTTTTTATAAAGCTGTGCCCGGAGTAAATTGCCTCACGCCGGGCAGAAAGGGCATTGGTCATGGCATTGTTTATGTTGATACCAACACCGTAGCCTACCGCAATGGGGAAGGGCAGGGACTCGATCAGAAAGTCACTGATTTCACAGCTTTTTCCATGTCTGGTTATTGAATGCATCACCTGCACCGTTGTGAAAATATTACAGCTTTCAGCTTCCTCCTGGACCAGGCAATCCATGAGGTTTTCTTTCAAGAAAGCGGAGATTTGTTGTTTGAGCAAAGCCATATTGTTCGAAGAGATCAATTCGGGCTTACACGGCGCCACATTGATGATAGTCAGCATATTGTCCCGCATGTGCTCCAATTCGATATTGATAATCAGTTTTTGCACCAGCTCCCTCAGGAGGCTGTCAGGCGGGAAGGGATATTTATAGGGGATGTCGTGCTCCTCCAGAAACGGGATAAGATTCGTGAACTGACAAAGCACCAGATCCATTTTGCCGTCTTTATACAGCTTCAAGATACGTTCTGTCATGATGGACTCGATTTTCTCCATTTCCTTTGCTCCGGTGGAATGGATCCAATTTTTGATGACCGGAGTCGTCTTGCTGAAGTGAGTATCATCAATAAAGTCCTTTGCCGTGGCTTCATCACTGACGGCGATCAGAAAATCCATTATGATCCGGTCGACCTTCTGATTGGGATTTTCAATGAGGATTTTCAGAATGGTTTCATAGAGTCCCGCTAAATCAATATTAAATGAGATGATCGGCCGTTTGACTTCATGGTCGAGAACTTCAATGGCCGATTTCGCCATGTTCCCGCTGACCAGAAAGCCA
>CAZOTM010000118.1:0-3915 GCA_964582675.1 uncultured Clostridiaceae bacterium | reverse complement strand
TCAACCAAGTCGGCAAACTGGTCATATACTTTGGGGATGTGCTTGAAATTATCATAGGTCGTAAAGATAAAGTCACAATCCAGCTCGATCCGGCTCAACGCTTCCCGGGTGGGCTTCTCCAGGAAGTGACTGGTGATCACCGCGATTTTAGGTGTCATGATATTCCTCCATTTCAATATGATTTTCATCTGCTCTTTTTCATCGATCTGCTCTTCATCGATTGGCTCTTCATCGATTGGCTCTTCATCGATCTGCTTTTCATCGATCTGCTACCTGTACCATACTGGTGAAAACCGAGTCGGCACTGAAAGTTTTTTACCCATTGACGGATGATGGGAATGCTGATATGGTTATTTCACTCGAATGATACCGGCCTTAGCGGAAGCTAAGACCGGTAATATTCACCTTGAAGTCCACTATCATTGGGTTTAGAGTCCGGTTGAGTCCAATGTTTTTTTGCCTGAGGCAATTTCTCGCATGTTGATGATCCCAGTTTCTATGAAAACGGCATTGTGTATGATTCGGTCCATAATAGCGTCCGCATGGACGCCCCCTCCGAGTTTATTGTGCCAGTCTTCCTTCCGAAATTGGGTGCAGAATATAGTCGAACCAGAATCGTATCGCCGTTCAATAAGCTCAAACAGGAAATGCTGTTCTGAGTCTGAAATCTCATCCATCAGCCACTCATCGATAATCAGTAATGGGATTCCAGAATATTTCTTTAAGAGCTTATGCGGTCCACCGGTTATTAGTGTAGACTCATCGTATTCCATGAGCAAATCAGGCATCCGGATATATCGAGTCCTAAATTGCATCTTACAGGCTTGTTTTCCCAGCACACACCCTAGATATGTTTTCCCGGATCCTGTGAAACCCTGCAGAATGATGTTCGTGTTGGTTTTGATATATTGGCAGGTCGCGAGCTCCAAGACCATTTGTTTGTCAACTCCCCTTGGTGCGAAGAGGACATCAGCGATATCTGCAGAGGGTATTCTCAGTCGGGCAGACTTAAGAAGGCGGTGAAACTTGGCTACGAATTTTTCCTGATAGAGGTAGTCGATCATCATCTGCAGACGTTCATCAAACGTCAGGCTGTTGCTATGAGCTTCAATATGCTGCATTTCCAAGTAGCTGATGAGTTCCGACAAGTTCAATTCATTTAGCTTTCTGCGCGTTTCTTCGTTTATCATTTGTTTCGCCCTCTGTAGTATTCGGCTCCTCGTACATAGCCTTTCGGAGGAACTTCGGGAGCTTGAGCGCTCTGTTTACCGTTTGAGTACAGAACGTCTTGATTGGCTGACAGGATTGCTTTAAGATGGTGGTAACGTGGAACCCTGACTTTAGTCAGTGCTAGTTCACAGGCGGTCTCCAGTCTAGCCTCTGAATAGCTTTTGGTGAGACGAAGAACGGACAGGGAAGAATTATATCCCTGTTCTTTGATTTTTACCATCGAGAAGATCAAATCAACAACTTGCCGTGTGGATGGCCCGATTTTAGTCGCCCACTGTTTTATGCGCACATCGTCCCACTCGGTATATTTAAGCTTTTCAGGCATGTCCTCTTCATAAGTTGAGTACTTATTTGTGACATAGGCTGGAAATTTCGGATGCGTTTGAATCCGCTGGTCATTACAGTAAATAGCCAGCTGCGTGTCAGTGATCCTCAAATCCACTTTTTTCCCAAAGTATTGGAAGGGACATGAGTAGTAGTTTTTAGCATATACCACGTGAGAGTTTAATCCGATCGAGCGACTGTATACCCATTCAGCTGTTTCATAAGGAATATCAGGAAGACGATGCAAGTACCGCTGCTCTTCTTCCTGGAATACTTTGATCCGACTACCCTCGCGCTTTTGAAAATCAGCAGCATTATATTCTTCCAAAGCTAACCAGACGTCCTGCCTGAGTTCCTCAAAAGAGATGAATTTTCGATTCCTAAGTTTAGCGATGACCGCAGTGGCGATATCACCCACTGTGCTTTCAATACTAGGCTTATCACGTGGCCTGCGAACTCTGGCGGGCATTACTGTGGTCATATAGTGTTGGGCAAGTGCATCATATTCTTCATTGAGGATGATGTCACCTTCTTTAGGGTGTTTGATTACCCCGGTCTTCAAATTATCGCAGGTAATCCGAAGCGGCACTCCATTAAAATATTCAAACATGTGGACATGACACCTCAGCCAGGTGGTCTGCTTCATGTCCATGCTGGGTTCAACATAGCTATATTGGCTGTAGGGCAAGGTGCCGGCAAATAGATAGACTTTGATGATCTCTCCGGTTGTAGGGTTTACATACTGCATCGTAGATCCGGACCAATCTACTTCAACACTATGTCCAGGTTTGTGGACCAGATGACTGGTTATCATGTTGGCCTCTGTGTGATCTGCATAACCTTTGCAAAATCGAGTGTAGCCCATGGAAATAGTTGATTCTGCTGCGCACTTAGTCTGATACTCGTGCCACAGAAGCTTTAAGGTGACGCCAACTCGCTTTAACTCTCCATGAATGTAGTCATAATCGGGCTGCCCATAAATCGACTCCGTGCTATGCCTGTCAGGAAAAAAGAGCTTGTATACTGTCTCTGGGTCCTTATCTGCGACGTCCGAATACTTGATCCCAAGCTCATTGGCAATCTTGATGACTTGCGATACTGAATTACGCGACATTCCACGAAGATCAGCAATCTGATTTCGGGATAGGTTCTTGGATTGTAGCTCCAAGATGGTTTTGACTTTGATTTTACTGGCCATAATAAGCCTCCTCAAAAATTATTGGTAACCAAGGGTTACACATTAATTTTAAAGAGAAGCGGACTCTAAAGGAATACAGGTGGACTTCGTTTGTGTACACCTGCTAATTTATCCTGGACTTATTCACTTCAGCATGCGGACTCCAAAGCCGTATAGGTGGAATCATTCGCCCGAAATATTCACTGATATACTCAGCCTGTCAAAAGTATACCATAAGTATACCATAAATAACCAAAACTATACCATTAGTATACCATAAATAATTTTCAGTATACCGATAATGTGCCATAAATAATCGAAACTGTTCCGATTTTCGGATCAGCTGATCGCACAGCGGGGAGGGATCATCCGAGAAAAATATTTTATATATTTTAATGGACTGAATAATGTATTGAAAATCAGGAGGAGAAAATGAATTATTTCGAACGGGCCAAAGAGCTCAATGAAGAAACCATTGCGAATCGACGATTTATCCACCAGCATGCCGAGACGGGTCTCGACCTTCCAACCACGAAAGCTTTCGTCATGGACAAGCTGAGGGAGTATGGACTGGAGCCTGAGGATTGTGGTTACGGAGTGACTGCAACTCTTGGAGAGGGAGGCAAAGTCTTTATGCTACGGGCTGACATGGATGCGCTGCCCATGAAGGAAGAGAGTGGTCTTTCCTTTGCGTCAAGAACTGGTCAGGCTCACACATGCGGGCATGATCTGCACACGGCCATGCTCCTGACGGCAGCAAAAATGCTCAAGGAGAATGAGGTCAATCTGAAAGGGACTTTGAAATTTATGTTTCAGCCCGCTGAGGAAATTTTCCAAGGCAGCAAGAATATGATCGAGCATGGAATTCTGGATAACCCGCCGGTGGATGTGGCGCTGGCGTATCATGTATCCACCGGAAAAGTCCCAGTTGGTCTCTATATGTACAACAATACCATGATGTTTTCCGTGGATGGCTTTAAGATCACAATAAAGGGAAAAGGCGCCCATGGCGCATATCCTCACCTGGGCATTGACCCGATCAATATTGCTGCCCATATCTACATGGGGCTCCAGGAACTGATTGCCCGGGAATCTGATCCGACTCATGCCTGTGTCTTAACCATCGGACATTTTGAAGGAGGCTCTGCCGCAAATATCATTCCGGATACGGCGCTGTTGGAGGG
>CAZOTM010000117.1:0-6643 GCA_964582675.1 uncultured Clostridiaceae bacterium | reverse complement strand
TGTTTGTGGACCTTGATCTGGTTGACGCCGCCGGCCAATAAAGAGCCGATGTCCATGGGCCGGATCTGGTGACCGCCGGGGAGGATCAACTGGCTTTGCGTGATGTCCTCGCCGATGGCCCGGATGTTCTGCCAGGAGATGGCCGACTTGATGATTTTGACCCTTGAATCTTCGACCCGGATCAGATCCTCCACCATAATGACTGCGTCATATCCCTTGGGGATGGGATCCCCTGTATCCACTACGACAAAATCAATATTTTCGGTGAGAATGACCGGTCTTTTTTCTGAGGCGCCATGGGTGGCTTCACTTTTTACCGCAATCCCATCCATGGCGGAGGCATTGTAGTGGGGTGAGGAAAGACTGGCAAAGATGGCTTGCCTGGTCACCCGATGGAGCCCCTCTTCCGTAGGAATGACTTCAAAGCCCTCCCCAATCGAGGGGAAATAGCTCATAAACCGCCCGATGGCGTCATTCAGTTCATAATTCGACAAAAATATTTTCGCCATGATTCCTCCTAAAACCTGTAGATTTTGACTTCCTGACCGGCTTTGAGCCCTTCCTCGTTTCTGGGGATCCGGACAAAGCCAAAGGCTTTGGCAAAGCCTGAGATCATTCCGGATTTGGCATGGATTGGATCCGCCAAAAGCCGATCCTTGGCCTCAGTTACCCGGACCGGCAGAAATTCGACCCGCCCGGCGGCCTTATGGTGATTTTCCGTAAAGGTCCCTGTCAGGTAATAATCACCCCCCTGACAGCCCAGGGCTTTTTCCACATATGGCCTGACCAGGGAACCATAGATTACGGCACAGGCCAAGGGATGTCCGGGGAGACCAAAAACGGCTTTGCCCGAGGCCATCGCGAAAATGGTTGGTTTACCGGGTTTGACGGCTATGCCGTGGATCAGGATGGCTGAATCCTTTAACGAGGCGATGGCCTCTCTGGTATGATCTTTGGCCCCCACCGAACTGCCACCGGAAATCAAAACCAGGTCGCACTCCCGGTGGGCGGTCTCCGTGACAGTTTTCAGCAGGTTGAAATCATCCGGGATATGGCCGTATTTCACCGGGATACAGCCATCCTCCATTAACAAGGCAAATAACAGCTGGGAGTTGATGTCCCGGATCTTGCCCGGTCCGGGCACCTCATGTTCCCCAACCACTTCGTCGCCGGTGGAAATGATCCCCACCCTGGGCTTTTTACAAACTTGGACCGAGGTTTTCCCCAGGGAAGCCAATACCCCCGTTTCGTAGGCTCTTAAAACCGATCCCCTGGCAATGACCACCTCGCCCTGTTCCATATCCTCCCCGATATCCACCACATTTTCGCCGGGAGCGCTTTCCCGTTTCAACAGGATGGTCCTATCATCCAGGTGCTCCGAATACTCCAGCATGACCACGGAATCAGCCCCTGCCGGGAGCATTCCGCCGGTTGGCACATAGACGGTATCCCCGCTGCTGGTGAGGGCATAGGCTGCCGCTTGTCCCATTTCCACCTGACCCAACAGGTCCATAAACGCCGGCATGGATTCCCCGGCGCCTTTCAGATCCCTTGACCGGACGGCATAGCCATCCACGGTGGATCGTCTGAACTCCGGGACATTGATGTCGGCGGTGATATCCGCCGCAGCCACCCTGCCCAAAGAATCAACCAGGCTGATGACTTCCGTTTCGGCAAAAGCCGCGGCGCTGTCCAAAACCAGCTGTTCCGCTTCCTCCAGAGGGATGACCTTTAACGTATCCCTCATCTGGCGCATTCCCCGGCTGTGCCGATCAATATCTCCAGCCCGTGGTCCAGGGAGGGCAGAATGGCTTGGAGGTTTTCGGCGGCTGCTTTGGGGCTGCCCGGCAGATTGATGATCAAGGTTTTGCCCCGGATCCCGGCAAACGCCCGGGACAGCATGGCCCGTTCCGTGATGGCAAAGGATTTCAGCCTCATATATTCGGGAATGCCCGGCACTTCCCTTTCCACGACCTTTTTGGTCGCCTCCGGGGTCACATCCCTTACAGAAAAACCGGTCCCCCCATTGGTCAAAATCAAGTCAAGGCCATGCTCGTCGCACAGCTTGATCAGTTCTTTTTCGATGAGACCCGCATCATCGGGGATCATGGCATAGTAATCAACGGAATACCCCTTCCCCTCCAGCATCTCCTGGATCACTGGCCCGGTTTTATCTTCCCGTTCGCCCCGGGAACCTTTATCGCTCATGGTCAATATACCTGCTTTGAACATCCTGTAATACCTGCCTCTTTATTTGATTTTTCGCTTATTCAGTATCCGCTTAAGCATTTCACTTTCCGGCTCACTTAGAACCCGCCTGGCTTCGCCCTGTTCCAGAAGCTTCCCCCCATCCAAAAAAATAAGGTGATCTGCCAGCCGTTCCGCCTGATGAAAATCATGGCTTACAACGATGACACATCGTCCCTCCCCACTGAATTTCCTCAATAATGCCTCAGCCTGGAAGGAGGATTCGATATCCATGGCGGAGGTGGGTTCATCCAGTATGACCGTGGGGGTTTCCAGAATCAGTGTCCTTAAAAGGGCAACCTTTTCCCTTTCCCCGCCGGACAGGCTCCCTGGCTTTTTAGACAGGTAGTCCCCCATGCCCATCCCCCCCAGATATTTTTCCAGCCGCCCTTCGATTGCCTCCTCTGAAACATTGCGGAATTTTAATCCGCAAATGATATTGTCCTGGGCCGTCATATTGAACAAATAAGGCGACTGCTCCATCAGGGTGAGGGAATGCCTTAATTCCTGACCCGTCGGAAGGCCCCGGTATTCCATGTCCCCTTCGGTAAACGCCCTGATCCTCGCAATCCCCTCCACCAGGGTCGTCTTGCCGGAACCATTTGCCCCCATGATAAAATAGATTCTGCCAGGGAGGAAGCGGAGGCCGGCCACATCCAGTACCCAACGCTCTGAATACTTCATCCTGGCTTTATTTACTATGATTTCCATTGAGGGACCTCCGTTTCAACAGATAAAGGAGTAAATTTACGAAGAATGAAATGAGCAGGAGGATCAAGCCGATGATGACTGCCCCGTCAAAATTGCCTTTGCCGGTCTCCATGGCGATATAGGTGGTCATCACCCTGGTGTGGCCTTTGATATTGCCCCCCACCATCATGACCGCCCCGACTTCGCTGATGGCTCTGCCAAACCCATTGGTCACCGCGGTGAAAAAGTCATTGCTGCATTCTTTGATGATCAGCCCATAAGTATCCTTCCGCCCGGCGCCAAGAAAATAGGCAGTTTTTTGAACTGCCAGGCCTCTGGTGCCCACGGCATTTTTGACCAGGGCAAAAACGATGGGGGTCACCAGCAGTACCTGGGAAATGATCATGGCCGCAGGTGAAAATAACAGTCTTAAGTCCCCCAAGGGTCCTTTTCTGGATAACAGGAGATACACCAGGAGACCCAAAAGGACCGGCGGCATGGATAAGAGGGTATCTGAAATTCTCTCAATTATTCCTTTTCCCTTAAACTCATGGAGGGCAAAAGGAATACCTGACAAAATGCCAAGTATGGATGCAATGACTGTCGCCGTCAGGGAAACATACAGGGAGAGTCCGATCACACTGAATAAATCGCTGTATGCATTTAAAAACTCTCCCATGTGGATTTCCCCTTTTCAGCTTCTAATTTTTCTAATTCAAACGCAGCCTATTTCCCATTGGGATAGAATAAGGGTGCCCCGTATTTTTCCGTACCGTATTCCCCGATCATCTTCTGGCCTTTGTCTGACAGCATCCAGTCGATGAACTGATCCGCCGCTTTTACCTTTAGGTCCGGATTTTTTTCCGGATTCAGCCGGATGATGCCATACTGGTTGAACAATGCCTTGTCGCCTTCGGTGACGACTTGAAGCTCCAATTTATCCTTCATGGACAGATAGGTGGCCCGGTCGCTGATGGTGTAGCCCATTAATTCACTGGTCATAGTCAGGACATCCCCCATGCCTTTGCCGGCTGAAACATACCATTCGCCGGAAGGGTCAATGGCTGCCAGTTTCCAAATGCTCTTTTCCTTGGTATGGGTACCCGACTCATCGCCTCTGGAAACGAATTTCGCCCCATCTTCGCTGATTTTCTTAAGGGCAGCCACTGGGTCGGCCGGAGCTGTGGCCTTGATTGTGGCAGGGTCAGCCATGGGCCCCAGGATGATATAGTCATTATAGCAGACATCAAAGCGCTCCAAGCCGAAGCCATCGGTTACAAACTGCTCCTCCTGGGCCTTGGCATGGACCAGTAAAACATCCGCATCCCCGTTCTTGGCGATTTCGATGGAAGCCCCAGTGCCTTTGGCAACAACTTTGACCTCGATCCCGGTATCTTTTTTAAATTCAGGCAGCAGGTAATCCAGGAGACCGGAGTCCTGGGTGGACGTGGTGGTGGCCAAAATGATCTCCTCGCCTTTGGCCTGGGTTGTCGCGGCAGCCGCCGCTGTTGTGGCAGCAGGCGTATTTGAGGCTGCACCCCCTGTAGTGGCTGTTGGTGCTGCGGTTCCGCTGCAGGCAGATAATACAAATAAGCCTGCTAACATGATGGTCAATTTTTTCATGATTTCCCCTTTCGATTCTTATTAAAATAAAGGATTCCTTTATTTTACCAAAATGAATGATTTCTATATTTACCCCCGGTTATCTCCGGAAAATCATTGATTCTTAAACCCCTTTTGCAGCTTGAAGGTAATATAGAGGCTGACCAGAGTATCCATATCCTTCAAGTCCAATCCAGTTATATGGCAAAGACTGTTTATACGGTACTTCATGGTGTTGTAGTGGATCGCCATGGCCTTGGCCGCAGCAGCCATATCACCCATGGAATAGACATAGGCTTTTAACGAAGCTGTAAAGGCTGTGTTGTTTGCGGCATCATGAGCCCTTAACACCTGAACAGCCGGATGGACCAATGAACCCAGGGGAGTTTTTGACGCCTCGTTGAAGATGAGATAGTCAAGGATGTGGTCTTTAAACCATAGGACGCCCTGGTCGATCTTTTGAATGTTCCCGATCTGCCGAAGGCTCACCAGCAGATCATAATTCAGTTTGAGCTTGTCCACATCAGTAAACCAGCTGCTGACACAGATCAACAGCTTATGGTCCGCCGCCAGCCCCTGGAGGACTTTTTCAAAATCATTGTCACAGGGTGAAAATTCATCCTGATTGATGATGGACACAACACTGCCCTCAAATATGACGGAATAGGAATCCGGCAGGACCTCCGTTAGTTTATTTTTCAGCCCGATGGGATCGATGGCTGATTCCCTGGCTGGCTTGTACAATATGACGGTGAATTTTTCCTTTAGCGGCTTGGGCAGAGCCATCTGTCTTAAATCCAGGGAGGCTTTTTCCAGGGGATTTTTCAGCAGGCCGTAGAAGAAAAATTCCGTATCGGAGTGGATGGATGTATTATAAAACTGATTACGGTTCATGCTGATGTTGGTGATTTTTTTGATATACCTGGAAAAGTTCTCACTGTCCATGGTGAAGCCCAGATTAACATCACCTGTGACCAGGATCCCGACAAATTCTGATCCCACATGGACCGGATTGATGATCAATATCAGATTTTCCCCGTCAACGCTTTGGAGAAAGGAATCATGGACTGGGGCAATATTGGCTGTCTTGAAAATTTCCATGATCTTTTTATCGGCAACAAAGCCATCGGCAATGATCTTGTCCCATGCCGGATTGCCGGTTGCGGTATTTCCCGAGGCTGCGATCACTTTTAGTCCCGGGTCAAGATATATGAAAGGATTCCGGCTGATCCCTTCCGCCTTGGCCAAAATGGCCCTTATGCCTTTGTTCTCGGCCAATAGATCCAGGATCTCCTCTTCGCCGTGCTTGTAGATAGGATCCACGTAGTTCATAATAATTCCTTTTGCATAATTTGAATATATCCATGCTATTTTTTCATTTTACGATAAATCCATTAGTTTACTAAATCCTATCTTTATTATAGTAGCCATCCCGGGAATTGTCCAAACAACTTCATTGAAATCGTCAACATTCGTTCAGGCTAAACAAGGTAAATCTGCTGATTTGTGCAATTATTGAAATATATCGTTATAATATGTCAATAATTGATACATTCGAACTTTCAAAGATCCACTTTCAAGTATACCGGGATAAAATGTCCAACGGGATTGTCACTGCCGGAACGCCGTTCTTGCCACAAAATCTCTTATGGACTGTTTCCCTTCCTCCAACTTTTGCCCTTACTCCAACTGATGCCTTTACTCCAATTGCTTTTGGAGGCGCCCCTGGTCTCATGATTTTAAACAGCCTGGCTCAGTCTGCTGCTGGAGCCGGAAAGCCTGAGGATATAGGAGAATAGTGCGTATCCCGATGGTGCGTATTCGGTGGGGGTGTATCCCGATGGCAGTGAACAGGCAGTATGAAATCCCCAGGAGGAAGACCCTCTGGGGATTTCACCGTTTTCTATTGAATTCACCCTGAGCTTTCGAGAACACTGCTGTGCCTGGCTGGACTTATTTCAAGCCATGGACAAAATGGGCATCCTGGCAATAGATGATCCCTTTGTCAGAGCCCAATCCTGCATGCTCCCGGACCGCATCCATAATGCCCCGGACACAAGCTTTTCTTGACAGGATCAGGACGACCTCATCCGTCCCCTCATCC
>CAZOTM010000116.1:0-6853 GCA_964582675.1 uncultured Clostridiaceae bacterium | reverse complement strand
GGGAGTTCCAGGCTCTGCCATGGAGCTCCCGTTGGAATTTTCCGAGGATTTTTTTCAATTTGACCAAATCCACCGGGGTGAAGTCCCATTTGCCAAGAGGTCCGCTGTCGATATCCATGTGCTCAAAGACGAAGATCATGTTCAGCTCTTCCCGCTCCGGAGCCGTCAGGTCGATGGCATCCTCCGGGGTGGTGCCGGGGCATTCCCCCACAGTCATGATGTCCCTGCCCTGTAAAACCGTCCGGTTCATCTCCTGGAGGTATTCGTGGAGGTGAGGTCCCATGAAATAATAGTCCCCGCCGTCGGCCTCGCCATTTTTCCCCTCGGGATTGAACTCTTTGGAGATCAGGTTGATGACGTCCATGCGGAAACCATCCACGCCTTTAGCCAGCCAGAAATTCATGATGCCATAGACTTCCTGCCTTAACCGGGGATTGTCCCAGTTCAGGTCCGGCTGTTTTTTACTGAACAGGTGCAGATAATACTGGCCGGTGGTTTCGTCGAAGGTCCAGGCCGGTCCGGAAAAGACCGACTCCCAGTGGTTGGGGGGCGCATCCCCTCGCCCATCCTTCCAGATGTAGTAGTCCCGGTAAGGGTTGTCCCGGGACTGCTTCGATTCTAAAAACCAGGGGTGCTCATCGGAGGAATGATTGACCACCAAGTCGATCAAAAGCTTCATGCCCCGGCTATGGATCCCGGAGAGCATGGCCTCAAAATCTTCCATGGTCCCAAAATCCGGGTGGATGCTTCGATAATCCCGGATGTCATAGCCATTGTCATCATTGGGGGAGTCAAAAAACGGGGAGAGCCAAATCACCTCGATGCCCAGGTCTTTCAGGTAATCCAGTTTCGAGGTGATGCCCCGAAGGTCGCCGATCCCGTCTTTGTCTGTATCCATAAAGCTCCTGGGATAAATCTGATAAACCGAAGCTTCCTTCCACCATTGTCTGTCCATTTTTCCTGCCTCCCCTGTATTCGTCAGTTTCATTATATATCACCGGGCAAACCAGTTGTAAACCAATCCCGCAAGTCCAAAAAAGCAACCCTGAAAAAACTGGAAAAAACCGACAAAAAAGTTAGAGATGTAAATATTATCATCTCCGCATTTTTTGTGCAGACCCGGGCAGACCTCTTTTACTCGGTTTTAAAAGTGATACAATACATATGTAAGAGGAAGGAGGCATTGAATATGAACAATTTAGTCTGGGCCTTTCTCCTGACATCCATCGCCGGATTGTCAACCGGGATCGGCAGCCTGATTGCTCTTATTGCCAAAAAAACCAATACCAAATTCCTGTCAGTCAGCCTGGGTTTTTCTGCCGGAGTCATGGTCTATGTCTCCATGATCGAGATCTTTCCGGAAGCCGTCAAGCAGCTGTCCGTGGGCAGTACGGCAAAAAACGCTTCCCTGAAAGCCGCGGCAGCTTTTTTTGTTGGCATGCTCCTCATCGCCTTGATCGACAAACTGATCCCTGCCTACGAAAACCCCCATGATGTGAAAAATCCGGACACCTATGAGGAAGCCCATAAAAACAGCCAGCTGATGCGGACGGGCATCAAGACGGCCCTGGTTCTGGGCATCCACAACCTGCCGGAGGGGATGGCAACATTCCTGACTGCCATGAATAATCCGCGGCTGGCAGTACCCATTGTGATCGCCATTTCCATCCACAACATCCCGGAAGGGATCAGCGTTTCTGTGCCCATCCTGCACGCCACCGGTTCTAAAATGAAGGCCTTCAAATATTCCTTCCTGTCCGGCTTCTCAGAACCCGTGGGAGCGGTCATCGGCTATCTCATCCTGCTGCCCTTCATCACCCCCGCCCTGCAGGGTTTGGTCAATGCAGCCGTTGCGGGAATCATGGTCTTCATATCAATTGACGAACTGCTGCCCTCGGCCAGGGAGTACGGAGAACACCACTTATCAATCTATGGCTTCGTGTTGGGAATGATGCTCATGTCAATTTCATTGATTTTGTTCATGTAGCGGCTTAATTTATCTGCATCAAGAAAATTTGGAGGTTTTGTTATGGAAAGAATTGTTGGAACCACAGTAAGAGGTTTAAGAGCTCCCATCATCCGCCAGGGAGACGATATCGCCAAAATCACCAGTGATACCGTGTTGACCTTTTTAAAAAGTGAAGCGGTTTTACCCAATGATAAGGACATCGTTGCGTTGACTGAATCCATCGTTGCCAGGGCGCAGGGCAATTACGCCACCGTGGATGACATTGCCCGGGATATTGAACATAAATTCGGAAAAAGCACCGTCGGCGTCATCTTCCCCATCCTCTCGCGAAACCGGTTTGCCATGAACTTAAAGGGGTTTGCCAGAGGTTCCAAGAAAATCGTTTTGATGCTTTCCTATCCCTCCGATGAAGTCGGCAACCACCTGATTTACCTGGACAAGCTGGATGAGTCAGGGATCAACCCCTGGACTGATGTACTGACCGAAGAAGCTTTCCGGACCGCCTTTGGCTATGAAAAACACACCTTCACCGGCATCGACTATGTCCAGTACTATAAGGATCTGGTTCTTGGCGAGGGTGCGGAATGCGAAGTTATTTTTGCCAATAATGCCACCGAAATATTAGCCTATACCAAAAATGTCATCAACTGCGACATCCACACCAGGGAACGCACCAAGGCCATGCTCATCAGCGCCGGTGCCGAAAAGGCCTACTCCATGGATGACATCCTGTCCGAAAAATCCGCCGACCACGGCTATAACGAACAGTATGGACTGCTTGGTTCCAACAAGGCTTCCGAGGAATCCATCAAACTGTTCCCCAGAGACAGCAAAGAATTGGCGTTCAAGATCCAGGGCATGTTAAAGCAGGCCACCGGCAAAACCATCGAAGTCATGGCCTATGGCGACGGCGCCTTTAAGGATCCGGTGGGCAAGATCTGGGAACTGGCCGATCCCGTGGTTTCCCCAGGATACACGGACGGACTGGAAGGAACCCCCAATGAAGTGAAAATCAAGTATCTGGCCGACAACAACTTCAAGGACCTTTCCGGGAATGAATTGAAGCGTGCCATTGAACAGCACATTTCCAAGAAGGAAGGCGACCTCACCGGCAAGATGGAAGCCCAGGGCACCACACCCAGACGGCTCACCGACCTGATCGGCTCCCTCTGTGACCTGACCTCCGGCTCAGGGGACAAGGGCACCCCCATCATCTACATTCAGGGTTATTTCGACAACTACAGCATCTAGTCGTTACACCCGAGACTGGCCGAATCATGGATCAGGCTTAAGGTGTAAGCCTAAAGTTTTGAGTTTCAAATTTTGTGTCAATCATCAGGCCAGGCCAGCAAATACAGCGGATCATGAAGGGGAGCGGACAGCAAAGTCCGCTCCCCTTCATATGATTGTTTTATTGCCTTACTGCCTATGTTTTCAGATCATCCAGTCTGGTTTGACCGGTGATTCCCAGTGATTCCCAGTGATTTCCGGTGACTCCCGGTGGTTATCCCTGGCTGCCTATATGAATTTGGCGCCCACAATGCCCATGCCTTGGAAGCTGACGGTAAAGACATCGCCTCTCACGGCATTCTCCGCAGCCGTGACTGCCCCGGATAGAATGATGCTGCCTGCTTCCAGGGCAATCCCAAATTCGCACAGCTTATTGGCCAGCCAGGCTACCGATGCTGCCGGATTGCCCAAGACCTCGGCCAGGGTCCCTGAATTGAGCAGCTCCCCGTTCTTTTCCAGGAGCATGCCCGTCAATCGCATGTCCACCTCCGCAATGGGGGTGAATTTGCTGCCCAATATGAGCTTGGCGCTGGACCCATTATCTGCCACCGTGTCCAACAGCTTGATCTTCCAGTTGGCGATCCGGCTGTCCACGATTTCAATAGCCGGCACCACATAGTCCACGGAATCATAAACGTCCGCCAGGGTGATGCCTGGCCCCTGAAGGGTCTTCTTTAAAATAAACGCCAATTCCCCTTCCACCTTGGGCTGGATGAGCTCGTCGATTTTTATGGGAGTGCCTTCATTAATGAGCATTTTATCGGTCAAATGGCCAAAATCCGGTTCGTTGACGCCGATGGCCTTCATCATTCCCCGGCTGGTCAAGCCCACCTTCATGCCGATCAATGTTTCGCCCTGTTTGATTTTACCGGCAATGGTCTCCAGCTGGATCCCATAGGCATCTTTGATGTCCATGTCCGGCCATTGCTCGGTCAAGGGCTTGACCACCCGGCATTGGGATTCAGCGTCTGCCAAAATGTTCGATACTTCCAGTATTTCCATAAATTACCTCCGCTTTCAATTCAGCCTGCATTGACTTCCACAGCTATTTTTTCCGATACTTTTTTTGATGAATTTCGATATTTTTTCTATTCTTTTTCGAAACTTTTTTATATCTTCGGTTCTTACTATATTTCAATCCCATCAGATCAAGAAGTACTTTTTCAGGGTATGGGCAACCCCATCCCGATTATTGTTCAAAGTGATTTCATCGCACATATCCAGGACCGCTTGGCAGGAATTTTCCATACCGACCCCCAACCCTGCGTAGTCCAGCATGGTCAGGTCATTGTGCTCATCACCAAACGCCATGACTTCTTCCTGCCGGATCCCCATGCCCTCTGCCAGGGTTTTTAAAGAATCCCCCTTGGAGATGCCTTTGTTCAGGGCTTCCAGATAAAAGGGGGTGGATCTTACGAAATCCAGCTCCGGGAATGGCCGGACGATGTCAAACTCGATCTGCCGCATCAGCTCTGGCTCTGCGGAAAGGAGCAGCTTGATGGGGGTATGAACCATATGCTCCTCCGGGGCTTTTATTTCCACCAGGTTTAAGTGGGTGATCCGGGCTTCCACGGCAACGGAATAGCCGTCCCGGTCCGTGGTAAACAGGTTTTTCCCGTCATCGAACATGATGGTCACCGGAAACTGCCGAAGGTGCCGGAGCAGCTGCCTGGTCATAATGTCCGGCAGCCGCCGCTCAAAAATGATTTTTCGGTTTACGGCCTCGGATACTCTGGCGCCGTTGTAGGACAGGAGCTTGCCGCCGAATTCCCCCAGCCTTAGTTCCTCGGCTTCCTGATAAAGTCCGGTGGTGGGCCGGCCGGAGGCCAGGACCACTTTGGCGCCCAGCTTTTGGACTTCGAGCAGGGCTTGTTTGGTTTTGGGGGTGATGATTTTATCGTCATTGGTCAAGGTACCGTCCATGTCCAGGGCGATGAGCTTGTACTTATTCATAGGTGATCAGCTCCCCTCATTCAAGAGTATTTGTCTGGCTTGTTCCAATTCAGCCTTGGCCTGATCATCCAGCTCCGGGTACTTCAAGTCCAGCTTTTCAAGGGTCTCGACGATGATCTCGGAAATCAGGTATCTGGCGTACCATTTATTATCCGCCGGGATGATATACCAGGGGGCACTGGATGTGGAGGTGTGCCGGATGGCATCCTCATAGGCTGCCATGTAGTCGTTCCAATGGGCTCTTTCCCGAACATCCCCGGCGGAGAATTTCCAGTTTTTGGCCGGATCCTTGATCCGCTCCAAAAACCGCTTTTTCTGCTCTTCCTTGGAGACATTGAGGAAAAATTTGAGGGGGATGATCCCGTTCCGCCTTAAATAGGTTTCAAAGTTCTTGATGTCCTCAAACCGTTCTTCCCAGATATTACCTTTAACAAACTCAGCGGGTATTTGGGAGCCGGGGACCAGGTTATGGACTCTTACCACCAGGACATCCTCATAGTGGGAGCGGTTGAAGATGCCGATCCTGCCCCGTTCCGGCAGGTTTTTCACGATCCGCCATAAATAGTCATGGTCCATATCTTCATCGGAGGGCTGCTTAAAGCTCATGACCTGGGTCCCCTGGGGGTTGATGCCGCTCATGACGTGCTTGATGGCCCCGTCTTTCCCGGCCGCATCCATCGCCTGGATGATGATGAGCAATGAGTAGTTGTTGCTGGCATACAGCTTATCCTGCAGCTCAGTCAGCCTGGCAATATTTTTCTGCATATCTCCCACCGCATCATCCTTGGATTTATAATCCCCGGAGTCTTTGGTGGAATGGTCCTTCAGTTGGAATTTATCCCCTTTAGCCCTGTATTTTTCAATATCCATATCAATAACCTGCCTCGCCGTTTCTTACCCTTAACTATACCGTAAATCCCCTCCCCTTCGTCAGCTTTCGCAAAAAATTACACATTCGTAAATAAAGCCTGGGTTTGCATTTGGGCACAATTTAAGAGGATCATCTCCAACCCCGGTTGGGAACCCCATTGTTTCTCCAGATTGGGTATAATGGTGGTATTAAAATGAACCGATGGCACGATTGGCCATCTCTGGAGGCTCCCATGAAAAAAACTGGATCAAAGGTAGCGATCAGCGATCTTGGAGAAATATCCTTCCTGTCTTCCCCCCAGTACAACCCCACCGGCAAATTACTGGCGTTTGTCAAAAGTCAGGCGGATGTGGCTGAGAATGAATATGTTTCCTGCATTTATCTTTATGATCCTAAAACCGGCAAGACCAGAAAACTGACTTCCGGCGGGAGTGAAACCGCCTTCTCCTGGCTGGACGAGGCAACCATCCTGTTCACCGGACGGAAGGATAAAAAGGATGGGAAACGGACCAGGGAGGTCTTCACACCGGTCTTGACCATCCCGGTGGACGGGGGGGAAGCCGAAAAGCTGTTTGAGATCCCCGCCCCCGTCGACAAGCTGTGGCCTTTGGGCAAGGGGGGCTTCCTGTTTACCCATAAAGTCACCCAGGGCGAAACCCCTCTGTATCAACTCAAGGATACTGACAAGGCGGCGGAAATACTCAAGCGGGAGGAAGCCAAGGATTATCAGGTCCTGACGGAGATCCCGTTTTGGAGCAATGGGGCCCGCT
>CAZOTM010000115.1:0-6867 GCA_964582675.1 uncultured Clostridiaceae bacterium | reverse complement strand
GGCGTTGCGTTTGTAGGAGTCCTGATAAATGTTGGTGACCGCCAGGATCTCCGGCGGAGCATCCCTGAAAATATGCGGAGTATATTGTTCATCCACCTCCAGTACGGCAATTTCCGATTTTTTACGGCCCAGGGCATCCAGGTTTTGGGAAAGGGAAGTCAGGATCCCGTAGATGGTATTTGATCCAAGGGAATTGTTGGCTGGTTTTTCTCCCTTCCGCCGCAGGATATCCAGGATCAGATTGGAGGTGGTGGTCTTGCCGTTGGTTCCGGTGACCGCGATGATCCGTTTCGGCTTGGCCATGTGGCTTAAATACTTGGGGTCCAGTTTTTGGGAGATTACTCCGGGATAGTAGCCCCCGGCCCGCCTGAGCATTTTTATACCGGTGTTGGCTGCTTTTCCGGCATACAGGCCGGATAGATATCTGATTGACGCCATTTTTATTTCTTCTCCTTCTCCTTCCCTGTCAAAGGAAGGGATAATTATAAAATATCCGGGGCAGGGGAATGGGCAAGTGGATCAGGTTACCCGCCCTGGTCCGCTTTTAGGTATGGTTGAGATTGATAGTATTTGGCAAGATCCTCCCGGATCTTTCCCGAACTTTGGATGATTCGCTGAAGAACCTTCCCAGACGCGCCGGAGGGCCGGATCAGGCTTGGTCTAAAAAATAAACGGGGCGGTTGGCTATATAGAGAAATTATAGCACAATGGTAAAGTGTTTTCGCGACGATTTGCAAAAAAATCTGGTCAGCGGCAGGGAATATTTTCCAGCTGAAACATTGATAAAACCAGTGGTTTGAGAAAATCGCCAGGAGGACTTAAGCCTGTCCACTGATGAGCCCGTCCTGGTTCGGGGGTGGGCTAAAAATGGCATTTGATTCGCCAGGGATTCGTCCCATCCCCCGGGAAGCCTATGAAACCGTTTGGGAAGCATCCAATCAATTAGTTTGACAATCAAAGTACTTGACAAGAAAAAAACAATCGATTTATAATAAAAGTAGTTAGACAAACAAACTAATTAAATCGAATGAAATGAGATAGGGAGGTCAGCTTCTTGCAGAATGATTACGTCAGATTGAACGAAGAGCTTTCCATGGCATATGAATTGATGAATCACATCGAGTCCAATATGAGCAGCGACAGGAAGCTGAACCTGTCCATCAATGAGATCCATCTGATCGAAAAGATCAGCAGCCAGGGCGGCAGAACCATCGTAAATCTGGCTGAGGACTTAAAGATCACCAAGGCTTCGGTCACGGTGGCGGTCCAAAAGTTGGAGCGCAAAGGCTACGTTTATAAAGAAAAGAATGAAAATGACCTGAGGTCGGTCTACGTTTATTTGACCGAACAGGGGAAAAAGATGGAGCGGGTCCATAAGTATTTCCATCTCAGGATGGTCCGCAACATGACGGAAACACTCACCGATGACGAGACGACGTCCTTGCTGTCCGGGCTGATCAAAATAAATGCTTATCTGAATTCTTTGGATGAGAAGGAGCGAAAATGAGTTTTAGGATTTTAGGAACCGGTAAAGCAGAACCGGATTTCATTCTGACCAATGACCGGCTGTCAGAAATTATTGATACATCGGACGAATGGATCGTTCAAAGGACCGGTATCAAATCGAGAAGGATTGTGACCGGTGATGAGACGATGGCATCCCTGTCCTTGAAAGCCGCCCGGGAAGCTCTGGCGGATGCCAACACGGCTGCCTCGGAGCTGGATTTGATCCTGTTTGCCACCATGACCGCCGATTACACCATGCCTGCCCAGGCCTGCATCCTGGGGAGGGATTTGGGGGCGAAATGCCCCGCTTATGATATCAACGCAGCCTGCACCGGATTCATCTATGCCCTGGACGCAGCCGACAGCTATTTCAAAGCCGGCAAGGTCAATAAGGTATTAGTCCTGGGCATGGACCTGATGTCCAGACAGCTGGATTTCACGGACCGGCGGACCTGTGTCCTGTTCGGTGACGGGGGCGGCGCTGTGGTGTTAGGCAGGGGAGACGCCCTCAAGGCCATCCATTTGTCCGCCGATGGCAATATCTCATCCCTCTACACTGAAAATAAGTTTGATACGACCCCCTATAAAACGGAGACGCCGCCGGCTACGAATAAATTGGTAATGGATGGCAAAGCCGTCTATCGCTTTGCAGTGGGGGCCTTCGAAAATGAATTGAGCATCTGTATGGACCTAGCCGGTTTGGACAAGTCGGAGATCGACTATGTCATCCCCCACCAGGCAAATACCAGGATCATTGAGAGTGCCAGGGAAAAACTGGGAATGCCCCTGGAGAAGTTTGCCAACCGCATCGCCCATCGGGGAAATGCCTCCGCTGGATCCATTCCCCTCCTGCTGGATGACCTGAACAAGGAAGGCATCCTGCAGAATGGGATGAAGCTGGCCATGGTTGCCTTTGGCGGCGGATTGACCTCGGGCGGCCTGATCATCGAGTGGAACAAATAAGCCCGGTGGCAACAGAGACCGGCGGGCAGCTCAATCATTAAAATGACAGCAGCAGGTAAGTCCGGTCATTAAATATTTCTGGAATAACCACAAAACGACAAGAAAAAAATCTAGAATAAAAGCAAATAAGACAAAAATGATAAAAACCAAAAAACATTAAACGGAGGAAAATAACATGATTTTCGAAAAAGTAGCCAAGGTAATCGCTGAGTACAAGGAAATGGACATCAATGAGATCAAGCTGGAGAGCACCTTTGAGGAACTGAATCTGGATTCCCTGGATACCGTGGAGCTGGTTATGAAGCTGGAAGACGAGCTGGGGGTCACCATTGAAATGGATGAAAACTTAAAGACCGTCAACGACGTGGTCATAGCGATCGAGAAGGCTTAATGAATGAAATACGATAAACTATGTGAAATATTGGGGATCCAATACCCGATATTCCAAGGCGGTATGGCCTGGGTGGCTGATGCAGATCTGGCATCAGCTGTTTCCGCGGCCGGCGGGCTTGGGATCATTGCGGGGATGAGCTCCAACGGGGAACAGCTCCGGGCGGAGATCCGAAAGCTGAAAGCCAAGACCGATAAGCCCTTTGCGGTCAATATTATGCTGATGAGTCCCTTTGTGGAGGAAGTGGCTGATGTGGTCATCGAGGAAAAGGTCCCGGTGGTAACCACCGGTGCCGGCAACCCGGTCAAGTATATGAAGAAATGGCTGGACGCCGGGATCAAGGTGATCCCTGTGGTTTCCTCCTGCGCCCTGGCCAAGATGATGGAACGAAACGGCGCCACTGCAGTGGTTGCCGAAGGCAGCGAAGCCGGCGGACACATCGGAGAACTGACCACCATGACATTGATCCCTCAGATAGTGGACACGGTGGATATCCCGGTGGTTGCGGCCGGCGGCATGGTGGACGGACGGTCTTTCCTGGCGGCCCTGATTTTGGGGGCTTCCGGCATCCAGATGGGGACCCGCTTTGTGGTTGCCAAAGAATGCAACGTTTCCCGGGAATACAAGGATCGGATCCTCAAGGCCAAGGACCGGGACACCATGGTCACCGGTTACCGGATGGGCCATCCGGTAAGAGCCTTAAAATCCCCCTTCACCCGGACTCTTGGCAAAGCCGAGTTTGACTCGACCAAGTCCATGGAAGAACTGGAAGCCATGGGGGTGGGGGCTCTGCGCAAGGCGGTCAAGGACGGCAATGCGGAAGAGGGCTGCTACATGGCGGGAATTTCGGCAGGCATGGTCAATAAGGAAGAAACCTGTTCTGAAATCATCCAGGATATGATGAAGTCTCTGGATCGGGAGATCCAAGGGGTGAAAGCATGGTAAAAAGCTGTATACTTTTTCCCGGACAGGGCAGCCAGAAGGCCGGTATGGGTTCTGACTTCATCGGGAGAGACGACTTAAGGGGAAAATATACCGAGCTTGCCACCGTGCTGCCTGGACTCCAGGCGATCCTGGAAGGGGGGGAGGATATCAATTCGGCCATGAATACCCCTCAAGCCATCTATGCCGTATCCCTTCTGGCGGCTGAAGCCTTAAGACAGGGGGGGATCATCCCGGACTATGTGGCCGGGTTTTCCTTAGGTGAGATCACCGCCCTGGCCTTTACGGAAAGCTTAAGCTTTGCGGAGGGCGCCAGGCTCCTCCTCCTCAGGACGGAAGCCATGGCCGACGCCTCCCGGAAAAATCCCGGAGCCATGGCGGCAGTCATGGGCATGACCGATGATAAGCTTTCGGAAATCCTCCAGGGCTTCCCCCAGGTCTATGCCGTGAATTTCAACAGTCCCGGACAGACGGTCATTTCCGGTGATGCGGCGCAATTGGCGGAAGCCGTCAAGCTGGTCAAAGCAGAAGGCTGCAAAGCCATCGTCTTAAGGGTCACCGGCGCGTTCCATTCCCCCTTTATGAAAGCGGCGGAGCTCTGTTTAAGAGACCACCTGGCAACGGTGGACTTAAATCAGCCATCGGTCCCCATCATTTCCAACATGACCGGGAAACCCTATCCGGAAGACCGGGAAGGTATGAAGCAGGCCATCGCCGGCCAGGTAACCAGCCCCGTCCGGTTTGTCGATACGGTGGAGTACCTTTATGAAAATGGTGTCAGAAGGTTTATTGAATGCGGCGAAGGCAAAGTATTGACCGGCCTGGTGGGGAAAATCCTCGCTGGGAAAGAAGATATTTCATTATTGAATATCAGCGACAATGGGAGCCTGGAAGCTGCCCTGGCACAACTGAAAGGAAGCAACAATGTTTAAAGATAAAACGGTAATAGTCACCGGCGGTTCCCGAGGGATCGGCCGGAGCATCGCGGAGGCCTTTGCCCTTGAGGGCGCCAATATCGCCCTGATCTACAGCGGAAGCCATGAGGCGGCGCTGCAGGTCCAGGCTGGGATCACCCAGGGTGGCGGCCGCTGTGAAATATATCAATGCAATGTGGCAGACTACGAGAAGACTGCCAAAATCGTTGGGGAAATCAAAGGGCAGTTCGGTTCCATCGACGTCCTTATCAACAATGCCGGGATCGTCCGGGACAAGCTGGTACTGGCCATGAAGGAAGAGGACTTTGATCAGGTCATCGACGTCAACTTAAAGGGCGCCTTCAATATGATCAAGCACGTTTACCCGATCATGGCCAAGCAGAGAAGCGGCCGGATCATCTCCATGTCCTCGATTGTGGGACTCAACGGCAACAAGGGGCAGGCCAACTATTCGGCCAGCAAGGCCGGGATCATCGGCTTGACCAAGTCAGTGGCCAAGGAGCTCGCCTCCCGGGGTGTCACCGTCAATGCCATCGCCCCGGGCTATATCGCCACGGAAATGACCGATTCCCTATCCGACAAGGTCCAGGAAGAGATCATCAACGCCATTCCCATGAAGCGGAAGGGCACCACGGAGGATATCGCCAATCTCACTTTGTTTTTAGCTTCGGATAAAGCAGCCTATATCACAGGCCAGGTAATTGTGGTCGACGGAGGGATGTCAGTATGATGAGACGAGTAGTTGTTACCGGCATGGGGATCATCTCCCCCATCAGCCGCAATGCGGAAGAATTTTTGGCCAGCCTGAAGGCAGGCCGCCATGGGATCGGTCCCATCACCAAATTCGACACCACGGAATATAAGGCCAAGCTGGCAGCTGAACTGAAGGACTACGACCCGTCCGATTACTTTGATAAAGCGGAATGGCGGAAGATCGACCCCTTTACCCAGTATGCCATGATCGCTGCCAAAGAAGCCATGGAGGATTCAGGTCTGTTGGAAGCAGCCTTTGATCATGACCGGGCCGGGGTTTTCATCGGCTCCGGGATCGGCGGGTTGACCACTACTTTGGAAGCCCATAATACCCTTCTCCAAAAGGGACCGCGGCGGGTCTCCCCCTTCACCATCCCATCCATGATCTCCAATATGGCTTCCGGTCAGGTGGCCATCAAATATGACCTCCGCGGTGAGAATCTGCCGGTGGTCACCGCCTGCGCCACCTCTTCCCACGCCATCGGCGAGGGCATGCGTTCCATCCGCCACGGTTATTCCGACATTATCCTGGCCGGCGGCACGGAAGCCTCCATCACCGATCTGTCCATCGCTGCCTTCACCAGCATCATGGCCTTAACCCTGGAGACGGATCCTGACCGGGCATCCATCCCCTTTGACTTGAATCGGTCAGGGTTTGTCATGGGTGAGGGAGCCGCTGTGCTCGTTCTGGAAGACTACGAGCATGCGCTGAAACGGGGCGCCAGGATCTACGGAGAAGTTTCCGGCTATGGCAATACCTGCGATGCTTACCACATCACCGCCCCGGCGGCGGGGGGAGAGGGGGCCCTGCGGGCCATCAACCTTGCCCTGGCCGAAAACGGCGACTTTGATGCGGACAAAACCTACTTCAACGCCCACGGCACCTCCACGGGCTTAAATGACAAGACGGAAACCGAGGCCATCAAGCAGGCGTTTGGCGCTGATGCCTATAAACTGTCCATCAGCTCCACCAAGTCAATGACCGGCCATATGCTGGGCGCGGCGGGAGCCTGCGAGGCCATCGCTTCCCTCATGGCCATCAACCATTCCTTTATCCCGCCGACGGCGGGCCTCCGCGATCGTGATCCGGAGTGTGACCTGGACTACACTCCCGTTACAGCCGTGGCGAAGACGGTGGACTATGCCGTTTCCACCTCCCTGGGCTTTGGCGGTCATAATGCAGCATTAATGTTTAAGAAGGTGAAATAATGGGGATCGATACGGAAAAAGTAAGAGAACTGGTCAGGATCCTGGAGGATTCGACCCTGAATTCCCTGACCGTCAAGGACGGGGAAACGGAGATCAGCCTGGCAAAAGAGCCCAAACAAAAAGTCGTCTACTCCGGCGGCTTCCCCCAGATGGGAGCAATGCCCCAGG
>CAZOTM010000114.1:0-6899 GCA_964582675.1 uncultured Clostridiaceae bacterium | reverse complement strand
TGAAAATTTGCCGCCATGGAAAACCCAACGTTTATTTTATGCACGCCTGGCCTCAATTTGCGGGTGACAATCCCCAGGAGAAAATTATTTTTTGTGCAGCAACGCCATAAAAAACCCGTCATATCCATTTCCCGGCAGGATTGTCACCATCTGGTCCTCGATCCGGATGAGATAATCCCTGGGTTCATCCAGCCAGGGGATGGGGATCAGTTCAAAGGCAGGGTGGGTTTTGAGGAAGTCCCGGACATTATCTTCGTTTTCAGCCTTATTCAGCGTGCAGGTCGAATACAACAGCACACCTCCGTCCGCTGTATAGTCCGCCGCATTGTCAAGGATCTGCCGCTGCAGACGAAGGATTTTGGGAACATCCCCTGGTTTAAGGTTCAGCTTGATATCGGGTTTGCTCCCCACAATGCCCAACCCCGAGCAGGGAACATCAACGATCACCCCATGGGCTTTCCCGATGAACGCCGGGTTTTGGACCGTGGCATCAGACAGCTCCGCAGCTATATTTTTGATCCCCAGCCTTAAGAAGTTCCGGTCCATGAGACCGATCTTATGGTCATGGATGTCAAAGGCTTTGATATGGACCCCTGCCCCTTTGAGCTCAGCCAAAAAAGCGCTTTTCCCCCCCGGGGCGGCGCATAGATCCAGGAATAGGCTGCCCGGAACATCCTTTAAGGCCAGGGCTGCCAAGCCGGCGCTTTCATTTTGGACTGAAAAAAACCCTTCGGCAAAGCCGGGCAGATTTCTGACGCCCCCGGACCGGACCAACCGGATAAAGGCAGGAGAAGCGGTGCCTTCGGTAAAGTCCACGCCTGTTTCCCTCAGGAGGGTTTTATAGTCTTCCGGACTGATCTTTAACTGGTTGACTCGAATGGTAAATCCCGGGCTCTCAACCAGGTTGGCCAGGATGATCCGGTAATCGGCTGGATATTGGGCCTTGATCAGTTCCGTGATCCAAGAAGGCATTGAATACTCATAGGCCAGCTCGGCGATTTCATCTTTGAATCTTAAGGGGACGGCATCCCGCATGATGCTTCGCAATACGCCGTTGACAAAGGGGGCGGCTTTGCTGCTCCCTTTCCGGACGATGGTGACCGCTTCGTTGACTGCGGCGTATTGGGGGACCTTATCCAAATATTTCAGTTGATACACGGCCAGGCGCAGCGAGGCCAGGACCACATCCTCCATTTTCCCCGCCTTGACCTTGGAATAGGCAGCGATGATCGTATCAATGGAATAGAGCCGGTTTAGCGTACCATAGACCAATTCCGTCACAAAGGCTTTGTCCCGTTCGTCAAACGTCCCGCCAAAAAGGGCTTTATCCAGTTCTGATCCTGAATAAGCCCCTTTCCTTGTGATTTTGATCAACAAATCCGTGGCAAGCGCTCTTGCCTTGTCCATCAGTTTCGTCTCCTGGTCAGCGACACGAGCCTTAACAGGTTTAGGACCGCCATCAGGGCTGCTGCAACGTAAGTTAAGGCAGCGGCCGATAAAACCTTTTTGGCTCCGGCCAGTTCAGACGGCTGCAATATGCCTGTATTCAAAAATCCCAGGGCCCGTTTTGAAGCGTCAAATTCCACTGGCAGTGTCACTAACTGAAAGAGCACCGTGGTGGAGAACAGGATGACGCCGATGGTCACCAGGCTGGATTGACCGCCTCTGGCCGACAAGAGGAGTCCCGCCATAATCAGCAGCATGGACAGATTTCCCCCCACCGCTGCCAGGGGTACAATGGCTCCCCGCAGCCGCATGGGTCCATAGTTGGTGGCATCCTGGATGGCATGGCCGACTTCATGGGAAGCGATCCCCAAAGCTGCCACCGAGCTGCTGTCGTATACGCCCTCCGACAGGCGCAGGACTTTGGCCTTGGGGTCATAATGATCCGTCAATTTGCCCTGGATAGGCTGGATGCTGATTTTTTGCAGTCCGGCATTGTCCAGTATATAGCGGGCCACCTGGGCTCCCGTGATGTTCCGCTCATTGCCCACCCTTGAGTACTGCTCATAGGTGGAGGATATTTTAGATTGCGCCCACAGGCTTAACAGGATCCCCGGAATGAGGATCAGCATGCTGGAAAAATTTCCATAGGGCATGATCATCGCTTGTAAAACTTCCATTCTTATTCACTCCTTGTAAATAATAAATTGGTGTCCAGGGTATTGCCGTTGAGGAAATCCCTGACTTCCATTGTTTTCTTCCCAGGCAGCTGCAGCTGCCTGATCCGGATCGCACCGTCCCCGGTGCCGACAACAATCCCGGTTTTATCGATCTTAAGGATCCTGCCCGGTTCTTTGGGCCCATCAATTTGGGCTGCTTGTGCCTGGACGATCTTGATGAGCCGGCCTCCGTGGCAGGTACTGGCCAGGGGTATGGGGTTCAGACCGCGGATCTTATTGAGGATCTGCCTGGTGGACTCATTAAAATCGATCATCGCATCCTGTTTGTTCATTTTCGGGACATAGGTCGCCGCTCCCTCGTCCTGAGGTATTGGTTCGACCACACCGGCGTATACGCCATGAATGGTTTCGACCAGGAGGGCAGCGCCGGTTTCCATCAAGGCATCATGGAGCCCCCCGTAGGTCATCTCAGCGCTGATCTCTACCTTATTGGTCAGGAGCATGTCCCCTGTATCCAATCCTTCCGCCATGAGCATGGTGGTATTTCCGGTCTCGGTAAATCCCTGCATGATCGCCGCCTGGATGGGGGCGGCCCCCCTGAGCTTTGGCAATAAGGAGGCATGCAGATTGATGCAGCCATATTTGGGGATCTGGAGGATCCGCTGGGTGAGGATCTGACCAAAGGCCACCACCACAATAAAATCCGGTTGCTCATCGGTGATTTTCCGGATCGCTTCTTCGTCCGTCTTGAGGACCGCCGGAGTGATACAGGGTATGCCGAGTTTTTCTGCCGTGATCTTTACCGGTGTCCCTTGCATTGTTTTGCCCCGCCCTTTTGGTTTGTCCGTTTGGGTAACTGCCAGGGTGACCTGGAAATTTGCCGCCAAAACCTCCAGGGCATGGGCGGCAAATTCCGGGGTCCCCATAAACACGAGGCGGATCGCCTGATTCGCCTGATTCCCCGGGTTGACTGCTCCCTTTGCCTTAACCATTCCAATTGCAGGATCAGGTGTCCCTGATCCGGATGCTTTATGTTCGAATTCCACTGCCACCTCAATTTAAATATAGAGTAATCAACGCATGCTCATCTAATCAGGCTGGTCTGCCTGGGGATACCATACGACGTTCACAGCATCATGGTGTACAGCAGCCTGTTGCGCGGCATCATGCTGCGCAACAACACGTTGCTCCTGTTGCTCCTGTTGCTGCGGTTGCTGCTGTTGCTGCAGTTTCGACAGACTCATGTTCCTCAAACTGTATACCATAACCATATTTTGCCTGATAAATCTTAAATTATGATGAAAGGATCCCTTGGATCATTTCTCCTCAGGCAACTCATCATCCTCATCCTCGTAACCCTCATCATCGTCCTCGTCATCGTCCGGTTCAAAATCGGCTCGATCGATGAATAATACCCCGTCCAAATGGTCGACCTCATGGCAAATCGCCCGGGCAAAGTAATCCTCTGCCTCCAATGTCACTTCCTGACCATCCAGATCCAGGGCTTTCAGCTTCAATTTCCCCGGCCGATCGATCCAGCCTGTAACTCCGGGTACGGACAAACAGCCCTCCACGCCCCGCTCATTGCCCTCCTGATCATAGATCACCGGGTTGATGAAGATGTGGGGATCCTTTTCTTCCATGCCGATATCCACAACGATCACCCGTTTGAGGATCCCCACCTGCGGAGCTGCCAGCCCGACCCCATTGGCATTGTACATGGTTTCCAGCATGTCCTCCGCCAGTTGTTTGATCCGGTCGCTGACCTCCGGTACTTCCTTGCTTCTTTTCCTGAGGACGGGATCGCCGTCGTGTCTTATATTTCTTAACGCCATGTTTCGCTCCTTAATTGATCTTTACTTTAAACAGCCTGCCTCAAATAGCTTTATATGATGGTCACCGGATTCACATCCAGACTGACTTTAAAATCCCTGGACCGGGCCTTGCGGTAGATTTCTTCCTTCATGGCCAGGGCCATTTCATCGCTGAAATCACCCTTGATGATGATTTGATAGCGATACCAGGTTTTCAGCCGGGAAATCAAGCAGGGAACCGGTCCCAACACTCCTATATTATCATAGCCCTTCACAATATCTCTTAACGCCTCACCAACAGATTGTATAAATTCTGTTAATTCAGTTTCCGTTTGACTGCTGATGACCACACTCATCAGTCTGCCGTAGGGTGGATAGCCCATGGCTTGGCGGATCCCGGATTCCTTTTCCCAAAAGCCGTCAAAATCATTCCGGCTGCTGGTGGTGATGGGGTAGGCATCGGGTTCATAGGTCTGCAGAATGACCAGACCCTTGTCCAGCCCACGGCCGGCCCGGCCCGATACCTGGGTGATGAGCTGGAAGGTTTTCTCATAAGCCCGGAAATCCGGCATATTCAGGCTCATATCGGCAGCAATGATGCCCACCAGGGTGACTCCAGGGAAATCCAGGCCTTTGGCCACCATCTGCGTCCCGATGAGAATATCGGCCTCCCGATTCCGGAATTGATTGTAGATGGTTTCATAGGCATCCTTTTTCGCAGTGGTATCCCGATCCATTCGGATGAGTCGGGCAGCGGGGAATTTTTGCCGGATCTCCGCTTCCACCTTTTCCGTACCTGAGCCGAACTCCTTGATCATATTTGAACCGCAGGCTGGGCAGCGGCCCTTCAGATATTCCGTATGGCCGCAGTGGTGGCAGGTCAGCCGGCCCCCCTCGTGCTTGGTCAAAGACACCGAGCAGTTGCGGCATTTATAGACAAACCCGCAGCTTCGGCAGGAAACGAAGGACGAGACGCCGCGGCGGTTTAAAAACAGGATGGTTTGCTGGCCTTTTGCCAGGTTCTCCCGGATGGCGTCCGTCAAATCCCGGCTTAACACACTGTAGTTGCCCTGCCTTAACTCATCCCGCATGTCTTTGGTGATGATTTTGGGCAGATGGGAATCCCCGGCCCGCCGGCCGATTTTTATCAAATGACAGTCTCCCCGGAGCGCCTTCTCATAGGACTCCATGGAGGGTGTTGCCGAGGCCAGAATGACTTTGCCGCCCTTCATCGCCATCATAAACTCAGCCGCTTCCCTGGTCACGTACTTGGGGTTGGTCTCGGATTTATAGCTGGTTTCGTGTTCTTCATCAATGACCACCATTTTCAAATCGGCAAAGGGTAAAAACAATGCACTCCGGGCGCCGATGGCGATCTTAACCTTTTTGTCCCGAACCCTCATCCATTCATCGAACCGTTCCCCGTCATTCAGTTTGGAATGGTAAACGGTGATCTCCGACCCGAACCGACCTTTGACCCGTTCTATCATTTGCGGGGTGAGGGCGATCTCCGGGACCAGGATCACTGAGTCATGGCCGGCTTTCAGATTTTCAGCCACTGCCCGTAAAAACACCTCGGTCTTGCCGGAGCCGGTGATCCCATGGATCAAAAAGACCCCCGGCGGTGAGTCGGTGATGGTCCGTAAGGCTTCGGCCTGCTCGGGAAACAGGTCTTTATCCGGGTCTGCCTGATAGCCTCTCCGGTCATAACGGGAATCCACCGCCTCAGTGACCGCCAGGTAACCTTTTTTTATCATGGTTTGGAGGGAGGAGGCCGAAAATCCGGCTTGGATGATCTCGCTGCGGATGATCCCCCTGGACTGATGTTTCAGCACATGGTCGTAGATGGGCCGGTACCTGTCAAAACCCCGGTCTGTCATGGATGGCTCCATGACTGCACGAATCTCCAGACGGATCTTATGCCCAACTCCCGTCAGGCTCCCCTTGGGCATCAACAGGCGCAGTGCCTCCAGATGGGTCGAGAGATATTTCCTGCGCATGAAATGTACCAGCTGCAGCCCGGTTTCATCAAATAACCCCCCGGTGAGCCGGCGCTGGATCGTCTTCAGTTTTTCTTCCGCAACCTCCGGGGGCAAATCACTCCTCAATTCAATGACAAAACCCCTGGCTGCCTTCTTTTGGGTACCGAAAGGGAGGAGTACCATATCGCCGATGGCCAGCTGGATCTCTTCCGGGATGATGTACCAGAAGGGCCGATCCAATGATTGTGCTTCACTGTCGATGATGATGTTCGCAAACAAGATGTGCCCTCCTTGAAAAAAGACCTGTTTGCACAGGTCATTTCATTGTTTATTCAACCCTGCCGCCATTGGGCTGGCCTGGTTATTTTTGAGCCTGAGTATTTATTAGCTTGGGGGTTTTAGTTTGGTTATTTCAAAGACTATTTCAATGTTTCGTAGGTGACCAGTCCCTCATAGATCTCATCAATGGCGGTTGCCAGGGGCTGATCATAACTTCCCCCCTCAACCAGGATCTCTTTCTTGTTCACCAGTTGACGGGCCCGTTTGGCGGTCACTGTGACCAGGCGGTAACGGTTGTCGACCATTTGTAGTAGATCCGTGACCGATGGACTGATCATGCTTTTTTCTTTATTATCCATTTTGTTCTCCTTTGAGAGCGCTGATGTTTTTAATCACTCGGCTGACTCTGCACTTTTCCGCTTTGATGATGGCGCTGACATTATCCAGGGCTTCTTCCACTGTGGTATTGACCACCGCGTAATTATACTGGGATACATAGTTGATCTCCTGGAAGGCCGCTCCGAACCGCTTGATCAAGGATTCCGGGGTTTCCGAACCACGGCCGATGATCCGGCGTTTGAGTTCTTCCATGGTGGGCGGGAGGATAAATATAAAGATGCCCTCCGCGGTATTTTGCTGGACCTTCAAGGCCCCCTGAATATCAATCTCTAATATAACATCATAACCCATTTCCAGCTTTT
>CAZOTM010000113.1:0-6982 GCA_964582675.1 uncultured Clostridiaceae bacterium | reverse complement strand
CCATTATATAAGCGGATTCCACGGGTGGCAAAAAGTTATAATTTCCTATAATATAGAATAAATAGCCCGGTTTTAATACCGGGCCATTTGTAAAAACTAATTCCAACTACTTCGTAAAGGGTTCAGCCTGTCTCTTAAACTCGTCGATCTGTTCCTGAGTAGCACCAAGGGAGGTACCAATCTTTACTTCGCCTTTTTTGAGTTTTTCCGCAATGATCTCATATTCTGCTTTGATGGCTGCAGGTACGAGTTTCTCGTAGTATTCGTTCTTTACGATGTTGCTGCCTTCCTGAGCAAAGCCATAAATCGTGTTTGTTCCCCAGGCCACAGTGCCTTCCTTGAAAGCATTGAGTTCTTTGGTAATGATGGTGCCAAAGTCCTTGACGGCAGAGGTTATGATGTGATCAGCCGTATCCGGATTGTTATTCTTGATGGCTGTCGCAAAATCGTAGTCAACGCCGATATTGTAAGCCTTCATTTCCTTGGCTGCTTCGGCAACACCTAAACCGGCCGATCCGCAAACAGCAAAGGCAACATCCGCACCCTGTCTGTACTGAGTGAGGGCGAGTTCTTTGGCTTTCGCTGTGTCTGTCCAGTTTCCGACAAAGCTGTAGATGACTTTGATCTGGCTGTCGACATAGTTCACTCCTTCGATGTAGCCGATCAGGAAATCCTGGATGGCGGTGTTTTCAGCAGCGCCTACAAATCCGACAACTTTTTCGGGATTGGCGAATTCTGCATCAGACTTGGTCATCAATGCGGCTAAAGCTCCGGCCAGGAAGGAAACTTCATTCTGAGTCGCCTGGACCGTTCTGACATTCTTATTTTTACCGTCTGCAAAGTCGACATTGGCATCAAGCAGAATGATCTTCTGGTCTGGGTATTCTACAGCAGCAATTTGGACTGCCTCAACAAAGTTGTAGAAATTGGTGATGATCAGATCATATTCGCCTGAACCTGCGACATCAAGTAAAGTTGGTTCATACAAAGACGCATCGCCATTGCACTCGAAAATGTTGATCTTGGCGTTGTTTTTGGCGGCAAAATCATCCAATGAGGCTTTCACGATATCTTCGATACCAAGAGCGCCCAAGCTGCCCTGAACGATGTACATGATGTTGAGCTGTTCGCCAGATGCTTTGGTGCCCGCGGCTGTTCCGGCTGCGGTGGTGCTGGTAGTTGCGGCGCTGCAGCCCGTCACGATAAAAATCAAGGCGGTGGCGAACGAGATCCAAATGTTTCTAGAGCTTTTTTTCATAAGATTCCCCTTTTTTCCCATTGTTGTTCATTGAGTAGTGACATTTTTTCATAATTCATTTACTAAGTGTTTTGGTCGGAGTCAAAAATGACTGAAACCGATGGACTGATAATGATGAAAATCTTTCGCGAATAACCGATTTCATCCATTGCGGTTATTCCCTAGTCATTTCGCCTCCTTATGATTCGATTTATTTTCAGGCAGCCATTCAGAACGGATGGATCCCAAAAACAGCATGTGCAGTGAAATCAGCTGAGACGGGCACCTTTGGAATCCAGCTTTTCCGGGTAGGAAAAGCGCAGCGGCTTGGTTTCTCTTGGTGAGGCGGTGCTTTCTCGGACAACCAGTTCCAAATTGATGAGGATGTTTGACTCCTCATGCTGGATTCCTTCCAGGGCATCGACGAGTCGCTGGACCGTGAGATACCCCAGCTGACAGCTGGGCTGGCGTACAGTCGTCAGACCGGGTGTCGTCATACTGGAAAGATAGATATCGTCAAAACCCATGATGCTGATATCTTCCGGGACCGACAGATTAAGCTCCTTCAGTGTTTTTATGGCCCCCATCGCAATCAGATCATTGCCGCAAAAGATTGCCGTGATGCCTGGATTCCATTGGCCGGAACGGAGGTAATCATATCCGAATTCAAAGGTAAAGGGTCCGGCTGCCTGGACCATCTCATTAAAGGGAATGCCGGCTTTATGCAAAGCCCTGGCATAGCCGCGAAGGCGATTCTCTTTGTCAAGATCATTTGTCGGAATTACAGAAGAGCAGACTATAACCCCGGTCGTGAGCACTACCCTCAGATCCTCGAGCCAAATCCGTAAAGAATGGGGTTCTTACATCAGGAATGATCAGTCCAAGGGTCCGGGTGACTTTCGTTTTCATGCTTCTGGCCAGTGAGTTCGGACGATAGTTCATTTCCCTGGCGATGAGATTCGCCTTTTCGATGGTAACTGGCCCAATATCATGGTCGTTTCCGCTGATCTTTTGATACGATAGCAGTGGAAACCCCGGCACGATTAGCGACATCTTTTTTGGGTGACTGACATGAAGTGTGAATCACTTTCTTAATCGATTAAGTAAACCATTACAAACATGATATTTAGTTTGACTACTTAAGTCAATATGAAATTACAAAAATTATAATTTCCTTACTTTTTCAAGATATTTGATTTAAAAAATGAATAAACTGTTAAAGAAAGTCCATTTCCCAACCCACCGAATTTGTTGAATTAATTCTCCAGACCAGCTTTGATTGAAAATCCTTGTATGGTAAGGTTTTTCTGCCCTCGAATTGATTCTCGGATGACAGAAAATGGGATGATCTAAAAGACAATGGCCGCAACAGCTCATTTTTAATAAGCGCTTTTTAATACCCAGAGCGACAATCTCCTGACTTAAAAGACCGCGATTCATAATGAACAGACCAGCGGATGGATCCAAAAATAAAAATTTCAATCAGACGAAAAGTCGGGGCAGCCGTCAATTTTATTGAGAAAACCGGCATAGTTATCAGGTTGTCTGCTTTATCCTAAGAAATGATCATTTGGATGCAGCTTTGGATTGTCCTATCGGAAAATCTGTTCGAAGCCGATTTTTATGGTAAAATATGGCAATAGAAAAAATTCTAACGTATCTTTTTCAAAGGCCCACGAACAACATCAATTTCAAAAGAGATCCAACAATTAAAAAAAAACGAAAACTTTCAAAAATCAAACGAAGCGAGGTACCACTGCATGAAACACATTATCATAGACTGCGATCCCGGAGTTGATGACTCCATCGCCATCCTCTATGCCTTAAAGTCCCCCCATCTGCATATCGAAGGGATCACCACAGGATTCGGCAACGCTGATGTTCAGCATTGCACCGATAACGCATTGCGCCTGATCAAGCTGGGCGACCCCGGCTACGAGATCCCGGTGGCCATGGGCGCTGACCGGACCCTTGCCGGTGAGGTCCAGGAATCCCCTGCTCATATCCATGGCGACAACGGCCTGGGCAATGTCCAGCTGCCTCCATCAGATCAGAAACCGGTGGATGAGACCGCCTGGGAATTCATCGTCCGCAAAGCTGATGAACTGAATGGCGATCTGGTCATTGTCACCTTAGGCCGTATGACGAACCTGGCCAAAGCCCTTGAACTGGACCCCCGCCTGCCCTATAAGGTCCGCCAGGTCGTGACCATGGGCGGCTGTCTCAGAAGCCCTGGAAATATCACCCCCTGGGCCGAGGCCAATATTTACGGCGACGCTGAAGCCTCCGACCGGGTCATCCGGGCGGGCTTCAACATGACCCTGGTGGGTCTGGATGTTACCACCAAGACTTACCTGAAACTGTCCGATCTTAAGTCCCTTGTGAGCTATTGCAGTGACAAGAACCGGCCTGTGGCGGAGTTCATGCAAAAAGTATTGCAGCTCTACTTCAGATTCCACTATGACAGTATGGGCATGATGGATCAGAGCGTCGTCCATGACCCCCTGGCCATGATCCTCACCACCCATCCCTACCTTGGGCTATACCGGTCCATTAAAGCTAGTGTCGAATATAAGACGGAAGAATTCCGCGGCATGATCAAAATCGATGAGCGTTTCTGTCCCGAAACGGATTATCCGGAAGTCTACTTCTGTGATCAGATCGACGGTAAGAAAGCCGTTCGAACTTTAATGGATGTATTCCGCTAATCGCTTCCCGCATGACCCCCGATCGGGCAAAGTAGTTATTGCCAATCCAGGCAACGAGATGAGCAATCACTTCTTGACACTCTTCTGGTGTATCTTTCGTTTGAAAACTACCACCTTACCGGTTATTTTAGGCCGCCTTCACGCCCGGAACAGGCCATCCTTGCGGACGTGAAGGCAGCCTATTAAATCAGTACTTGTTATTCGTTGCTGAGTTGAGATATTTCCTAAGTTTGGGAGTTGAATGTGTCAACGCCCTTGAAGTCACTCATATTGAGCGATTTCAAGGGCGTTTTTTTGTCCTGTTATTTTAAGTTCGCCATCAAATCGACCTTCGTTATACTACGAAATTGGGTCAAGGTCATGCTCTTTCTCAAGGGATTCATTCCAGGATTCGGTGGAAGTGCAGGTAAGTATTTGATCCCTGGATGGGGGTCAGTATGGTGGCAGGGAATGTGCAGCTTATCCAGTATCTGCTGCCTGCGCAGTCTATGCTCGCCCGGCTGGCCGTCCAGGTCAGGTGGATCTTTACCGGTATGCTCTCCTCTCTGGTTTTGCGTAGTCTATCCGGCTTGTCATGCCACCTGTGTCTATTGACCATGTCATGCTCATCGAGGTCATTTCATGATATTGTTTGTAAGAATATATGAAATTCCATCTGGAAATTACTGCATATTTAATCTATAATTTTAATAAAGAATCATTTCGGATGTGACAATACGTCGCAAAGCATGCATGGAGCAAGGGATTTTTCAACCTACCGATCATTTTAACTGTTTCTTTTGCAACGAATATTTATTCACTTTAGTTGTGGACTTGAAGCATGGGATCCATCGTGGCTTGGCCCTAAAGTTTATTGAGTGATTTCATGCAGGCGATGTGATAAGGAGGTTTATATCATGGGCATACTCAATGATATCGTCAAGAAAATTGATCACGCTATTCCCAGCCTATTCCCGGTCGACCCGAAACAGTTCAACGATCCAGTCGCTGAATTGACCGAGTGGAAACAAGTCCGGACAGGCATAACAGCTCTCACCTCCAACAAACTGATTCAAGCCGGTCCCGATCAACTGATCTATAAACCTTCCATGGCCGGCCGTATCATGGGCATTTTTTTCATCCTGATGGGTGCCATTCAGGTGGCTCTGTATCTGTCGTCGCAGTTTGGTAACAAATCAGTGACCATGACCTCGTCGGGTAATCCGATCGTGATCATGCTCGTCGGCCTGGTGTTCATGGCGGTAGGCGTCCTGTTATTCATGCTGGCGACATCTCCGGTCGTCTTTGACAAAAATCTGGGTATGTTTTACAGAGGCCGAAAGCAAAAGAACAATCCGGATGCCACCGGTTCCAAGAATTCGCTCCAGTTCAGCGATATTCATGCCATCCAACTGCTGACCCATTTTGAACGGAATAATAATAATAACAATAATAATCATCGGGGAAGAACCCGTTACTACAAAGTCCATGATTTAAATCTGGTGAAACACGAGGGTGAACGCCTCTACATCACCACCTATACGAAGTCGAATCAGGCCATCGCCGATGCCACCACGATCGGAGACTTCGTCAACGTCCCGGTCTGGGATGGCACTGACGGCGGACAGCTCATTTCGATCTAGACAACGCAAGGCTGATCGGTGTTTGACTGTGAACATACCTCAAAAACTTCTGCTCAATAGAAAATGCACTGAAAGGATACAAAAAATCAATGCAATTACATGTCAACCCCGGATTTTTATTGCTGAAATCCGGGGTTTCTGGTATCATTAATTGAGTAGGATATCATGCTTAAAGGAGAGATGAAATGTACTACGATTTTCTGGTCAAGATCCCTGAAAACACCGGCAGGATTACTGTAAATAAGCGTGGTGATACCACCTATATTGAATATACCTATGGCCGCAAATATCTTCCCGAAAAGAAATACAACATTCCACAGCGGACCACCATTGGCAAGCAGTCCAAGGCCGATTCAACGATGATGCAGCCTAATCAGAATTTTGTGAAGTTTTTCCCGGAGCTCGCCCTGCCGGATGAGCGTAATAACAATGCCCGCAGCAGCTCCCTGCGCATTGGTGCATTTCTCGTGATTCGAAAGATCATGGAGGAATACAATCTTCCGGAAATACTTTCGGGCTACTGGGACAACGAAGGGGTTGGGCTTTTTCTTGATTTTGTTGCCTATACCATCATCTGTGAAAACAATGACGGACAGTATTATCCGGATTATGCCTACAATCATCCGCTCTTGACGGAGGACATGAGGATTTACAGCGATTCAACCTTGTCAAGGTTTTTAGCTTCCATCACCGAGGATGATCAAGCGGGCTTCCTGAACAGTTGGAATGATAAGAGAAACCACCGGGAGCGCATCTATATCACCTATGATTCCACCAACCAGAACGGTCAGGCTGGGGATATTGAGATGGCTGAATTCGGACATGATAAGGATGACAAGGGACTGCCGATCTTCAATTACTCCATTGCCTATGGTGCCGACAATAAAGAACCCTTATTTTTCGAGACTTACCCAGGGAGCATTGTCGATGTGGCGCAGCTGCAGATCATGCTGGAAAAGGCAGGAGGCTATGGCTACAAAAAAATCGGTTTTATTCTTGAGCATGGATATTTCAGTAAGACAGCCATCCAATTCATGGACTCCTGCCAGTCTGACTTCGTCATTCTGGTCAAAGGAATGGATTCATTCGTAGAACCAATAATTCTCGAGAACAAGGGAAGCTTTGAGAAGAAGAGAGCTTGTGTTATTCCCGAATATCAGACCTACGGCAAAACAATTCACGGCAAGCTCTATGAGGATGATGAGAAAGGCCGCTATTTTCATATTTATCATAACGTCGCCAAGGAAAGCGCTGAAAGCGGCAACCTTGAACATAAAATCAGAAAGATGGGTGAATTTCTCAAGAAACAGGAAAGTAAAACGATATCGATAGGCGATGATTACCGTTGGTATTTTGATATTTTCATGCATGACCAGGCCGATGGGACAAGCACATTCCTCTATGCCAAGGAAAAG
>CAZOTM010000112.1:0-6982 GCA_964582675.1 uncultured Clostridiaceae bacterium | reverse complement strand
TCTCCCCCTCGGCCATCCTCATCGGCATCGGCATCAATGTAAATACCAGGGATTTCCCCATAGAACTGAAAAATATCGCCACCTCCATGGCCCTCCACCTCCATCGGGAATTCGACCTGAGCGAAGTGGCTGCGGCAGTCTTGGACCGCCTCAAGGAAGCGCTGGATGATTTGGCAGCGGATAAGCAGCAAATTGTTCAGGATTATGCAGCCGGCTTGAAATATATCAACGAGACGGTTTCCCTCCTCCAGGGCAAAAAAATCAGTCAGGTCAAGCTTCTGGGGATCACCGGCCAGGGTTACCTGCGGGTTTTGGAGATTGCTACCGGCGCCGAAGCCGTCATTTATTCCGGAGAAATCAAATATGAAAACCGCAAGCGGCGATTTGACTTCCAGCTCCCCACCCACATCCTATTCGGTCCAGGCAGCCTGGACGACCTGGGCGGCTTGAAGCTGCCCGGCACCAAAGCCCTGATCGTCACCCCCAGGGGGGCTTCAGCCAAAGCCCTGGGGTATCTCCAGCGGCTGGTTTTAGAATTTGAACGGGGGGGCCTTAGGACCATGGTCTATGAATGTACAGACCCCAACCCGACGGTTTCCGATGCCATGGCCGGCTCGGCCATGGCCAGGCTCCATGGCTGCGATCTCATCGCCGGGCTGGGCGGCGGCAGCGCCCTGGAGTGCGCCAAAGCCATTGCCCTGATGGCGGTGAATCCCGGGAATCTCGCCGATTACCAAACCGGCGGCGGCGGGGTCCCCAGAACCCCTTTGCATCAGCCCCTGCCCGTCATCGCCATACCCGCTGCTGCCGGGAAGGGCAGTGAAGCCAGCCAGGCTAATGTCATCAGCAACGAATCCCCCCAGGCGACCCTGGAATATTGCCACGACGCCCCCGCCCCCTGCATCGCCGTTGTGGATTCCGGGCTCATGGCTGCCGCTGCGCCCCGCTTTACCGCCTATCAGGGCTTCGATGATCTGTGCCACGGAGCCGAAAGTATTTTGAACAGCCGCTGCCACCCGATGGTTGAGCTCTTCGCCCTGAAGGCTGTGGAATATATCACGGAGTACCTGCCCCGGGCGGTAAGCCAGGCTGAGGAGGATGCCCGCTACTTCCTGTCCCTGGCAGGAACCTATGCCGGGATTTATCCCCTGCCTTTATCAGCCCACACCATCGCCCACTCCCTGGCCGCCCACCATCCTGATCTGCCCCACGGAGCGGCCGTGGCCATGATTTCCAGGGAATACCACGAGCACCTCATCGGCAGGGGCGCCGCTGCAGAACAGTACATCAAACTGGCCAAAGCCATGGGTGCCATTGGCGATGTCGCCCCCCAAGACTTCCTCCGCCATTTGAACTGCCTCATGGAAAAGTGCGCTCTGGCTGATCTTCGGCTGCAGGATTTCGGGATCCTTAAGGAGGAGCTCCCTGCCCTGGCCGCCCAAGCGGCGGCAGCCGCCAGTGGTTTGACGGATCCCCTGCCCCTGACCAGGGATGATATTTTGGAGATCCTCTATAAGGCCTACAACCATACCTTTCATTCAACGCCTGGAACCTCTGTCAACAAATGATCAAAGGTTAATTAATAATCATTATTTATGCATTTTCGAGATAATTTTCTTCATGCCTGTCGATAAACCCGCCGCTCAGGCGTCTTGGCTCATGCATGCTTATACAATTTGCATCCTCCGGACAGCTGCCGGAAAGGTGGTTAATCAGCAATCCTTATTGCCAGTTCACAAAAAATATATTAGACTGTTAAGGTAATCGTTTCACAACGTCGATCAGTTTCGAGTATAAAAAGTGGAACAAAAGAAAGGGGAAACTATGTTGAAGAAAATTCTATCGTCAGTCCTGGCAGCATCCCTGGTCATCGGCTTGGCAGCGTGCACCAAGGCACCTACCACCGCAACCACTGCCGCATCAGGCGCAGGCACGGAAACCAAGGCTTACCACATCGGAATCGTCACCGGAACCATCTCCCAGGGTGAAGATGAGCAAAGAGGCGCTGAAGCCCTCATCAAGAAGTACGGAAAAGTTGAAGACGGCGGCATCATCAAGCACGTCAACTACCCTGACAACTTCGACAAGGAACAGGAAGCCACCATTCAGTCCATCTCATCTTTGGCCAACGATCCTCTGATGAAGGCCATCATCGTCAATCAGTCAGTTCCCGGAACTGTTGCCGCATTCAAGCTGGTTCGGGAAAAACGCCCTGACATCCTGCTTCTGGCCAACTCTTCCCAGGAAGACGTCAAATCCATTGAAGGCGCAGCCGATATGGTGGTTGACCCGGACAACGTCAACCGCGGCTATCTGATGATCTGGACCGCCAAACAGCTTGGCGCCAAGAAATTCGTCCACATTACCTTCCCCAGACATATGTCCATTGAGCTGCTGTCCCTGAGAAGAAATATCATGGAAGAAGCCGCCAAGGACCTTGGCGTGGAATTCATCAACGAGATCGCTCCTGACCCCATGTCTGACGTGGGAGTCGCCGGCGCCAAGAAATATATCCAGGATCAGATGCCGGCATGGGTCGAGAAGTATGGCAAGGACACCGCCTTCTTCTGTACCAATGACGCTCAGACCGAGCCCCTGTTGAACAGAGTCGCCGAACTCGGTGCCATCTTTGTTGAACCTGACCTGCCATCACCCATCATGGGCTACCCTGCCGCTTTGAACATCGATCTTAAGAACGAAGCCGGAAACTGGCCGGAGATCCTTAAGAAAGTTGAAGCCGCAGTTGCCAAAACCAACGGCAATGGCAGAATGGGAACATGGGCATTCTCCTATGGCTTCACCGGTTCCGAAGGCCTGGGCGAATTCGCCAAGGGCGTTATCGAAGGCACCTACCAAAAGGATTCCAAGGATGACCTGTTAAAGGCCTTTGCATCTGTAACACCAGGCGCCGAATGGAACGGATCACTCTATATCGATCAGCAGACCGGCACCGAATCCGCCAACCACGTTATGGTCTACCAGGATACCTATGTCTTCGGCAAGGGCTATATGGGAGCTACCAAGCAGGAAGTCCCCAAGAAGTACCTGGAAATCAAGAACACCCCTCAGTAACTGTCGATTCAGCTGACCGGTTACTTTGGTAAAATAAAATAACGACCTGATGAACGGCTGATGAGGCCGTTCATCTATTGTATCTATCAATTTCACAAGAGGTGAACAGATGTCTTCAACAAACGAACTGCTACGACTGGAAAACATCGGCAAAGAATTCAATGGCAATCGGGTTCTCAAAGATGTCAATTTCTCGCTGAATGAGGGCGAGATCCTCGGCCTGGTCGGGGAAAACGGGGCGGGAAAATCCACCCTGATGAAAATCATATTCGGAATGAATGTGATCCACGAAACCGGCGGCCATGAGGGAAATATCTACCTCCAGGGCAAAAAAATCAACTTTAAAAATCCCAAGCAGGCCCTGGAAGCCGGAATCGGCATGGTCCACCAGGAATTCTCCCTGATCCCCGGCTTCACTGCCTCGGAAAATATCCTGTTAAATACGGAAATCACCCGGCGGACGGTCCTGTCCTCCATCCTGGGCAAGCGGCTGGAAAGTCTGGACATGAAAAAAATGGATGCAGCGGCCAAGGCTTCCATTGATACCCTTGGCGTCTCCATCAATGAGAAGACCCTGATCAAGGAAATGCCCGTCGGCCACAAGCAGTTTATTGAAATTGCCAGAGAGATCAACCGGGACAAAGTCAAACTCATCGTTCTCGATGAACCCACTGCTGTCCTGACTGAGTCAGAAGCGATCTATCTGCAGGATGCCATGAGGCACCTGGCTGATATGGGGATCGGGATCATCTTCATCTCCCACCGGTTGAACGAGATTGTCACCTCCTGCGACAAGATCGTGGTTTTGCGGGACGGCCAGGTGGTGAAAGAAACCCCCACCGCCGGTGTCGGCATCCGGGATATCGCCGAGTGGATGGTGGGTCGGGTCATCACCGAGCCCAAGGTCCGCAAACGGGCGGTCAACGATGCGGAAGATATCATCATGGAGGTAAAAAATCTCTGGGTGGATATGCCCGGTGAGACGGTGTCTGACACCTCCCTCAAAATCAGGCGGGGAGAGATCCTGGGTATCGGCGGACTGGCCGGTCAGGGAAAAATCGGCCTGCCCAACGGCATCATGGGACTTTATCCGGCCGGGGGTGAAATCACCTTCAACGGCAAGACCTTGAAGCTGAACGACCCCAAAGTCCCCCTCAATGACGGGATCGCCTTCGTTTCGGAGGATCGGCGGGGTGTCGGCCTGCTCCTGGATGAATCCATCGAGTGGAACATTGGCTTCAATGCCATGCAGGTCCAGGATAAATTCATCAAAAACGTCCTGGGGCTCAAACTCCGGGATGACAAAGCCCTCAAAGCCGAGGCGGAAAAATACATCGGTGAATTGGAAATAAAATGCACTTCCTCCAAACAGCATGCCAGAGCCCTGTCCGGCGGAAACCAGCAGAAGGTATGCCTGGCCAAGGCCTTTGCCACTGAACCGGAGCTCCTGTTCGTCTCCGAGCCGACCCGGGGGATCGATGTCGGGGCCAAAAGTCTGGTCCTGGCCGCCCTGGAAAAATATAACGATGAAAAAAATACCACCATCGTGGTGATCTCTTCCGAACTGGAGGAACTGCGCTCCATTTCCGACCGCATCGCCATCATCACGGAGGGCAAGGTCGCCGGGATCCTGGCCCCCACCGCTGCGGCGGCGGATTTCGGACTGCTCATGTCCGGAGAGACCAAAGCGGTGGAAGCAGCCATCGAGATTCCGGAAACCAGCCCAGGCCCCCTTGGGGAAGAAGAGGTGAAAAACTAATGGAAAAAATCAAAAAAATCCTTGCCGGCTTCGGACTGCCGAACCTGGTGATCACCGCATTCCTGTTAGTCCTGTTTATGCTGACAGGTCCGGCCGGAATCCGCATCGACCGGTCCTTGACCGACATCCTGTTCCGTTTCGGGATCAACTCCATCCTGGTGTTGTCCATGGTACCCATGCTTCAATCCGGCTGCGGCTTGAATTTCGGTATTCCGGTGGGCCTCATTTCCGGCATGCTGGGATCGGTCATCTCCCTTGAATTCGGAGTGCCCGGCATCGCCGGCATGTTCCTGGCCATGGCCATCGGCGCCGTGATCGGACTCCTGATGGGCTTCATTTACGGCGAACTGTTAAACCGGGTTAAGGGCGATGAAATGGTCATCGCCACCTATGTGGGTTACTTCATCATCTTCCTGTTCAATATCCTGTGGCTGATCCTGCCCTTCAAAAACCCGGCCTCCCTCCAAAGCTACGGCGGAGTGGGTCTTCGGCAGAGCATTTCCCTCCAGGGGATCTGGTCCTTCAACACCAACCCCCTGCCCATGTTCAACCTGACGAACTATCTGTCCATCCCCATCGGCATGATCCTGCTCTTTATGGTCCTGGCGTTTTTCGTCTGGCTGTTCTTCCGAACCAAGCTTGGCACAGCCATGACTGCAGTCGGATCAAACCCCGACTACGCCAGAGCCGGCGGCATCAACGTCAACAAGATGCGCACCATTTCCACGATGCTCTCCACGGCCATAGCGGCCATCGGCATCATCACCTACCAGCAGAGCTTCGGCTTCATTGAAATGTACAATGCACCCCTGGGCTTCATTTTCCCGACGGTCGCGGCTATCCTGATGGGCGGCGCCTCCATCAATAAAGCCACCATCACCAACGTGGTCATCGGCACCTTCCTGTTCCAGGCCCTCCTGGTCATGACCCCCACCGTCATCAACTCCCTGATCCGGATCGATATTTCCGAGGTCATCCGGGTCATCGTGACCAACGGCCTCATCGTCTACGCCCTCACCAGAAAAGGAGGCAGCAAATCATGAAGAAGCTGAATGTAAAACAAGTCTTGATGAATTCGGCTGTTCCCGCCCTGTTCCTGATCATCAGCCTCGCGGTCATTACCCCCTCCGGGTTTGAAGGCGGCTACATCGCAGAACAGATCATGACCAGAATGGTCCGCAATACCTTCCTGGTCCTGGCCCTCCTGTTACCCATCATGGCCGGTATGGGTATCAACTTTGCTTTAAGCCTTGGCGCCATGGCCGGCCAGATCGGATTGATCGTCGTCCAGGGTCTGGGAATGGCGGATACCTCCGGCATCCTGGCTGCCGTCGTCATTGCCCTCCCCATTGCCGTCTTCCTGGGCTTTGTCGCCGGAGCCATCCTGAACAAGGCCAAGGGCCGGGAAATGATAACCTCCATGATGCTGGCTTTCTTTATTACCGGTGTCTATCAATTGGTCATCCTCTTCGTCTTTGGCACACCCCTTTTGCCCTTCAACCAAAACCGCTCCATCATCCTGTCCAAGGGCTACGGGGTCAGAAACTCCATGACCCTCACCACCGCCGGGGGATTTGACAATATCTTCGACAACCTCCTGACGAACCTGTTGGGCTCTCCCCTCTACATCGGCGATTTCAAAGTCCCCTTCGCCACCATTCTCCTGATCATCCTCCTGTGTTTTTTCACCATTTGGTTTCGCAGGACCAAACTCGGCCAGGATATGCGGGCCGTCGGTCAGGACATGGAAGTAGCCTCCACGGCCGGCATCAACGTTGACCGGACCAGAGTCATCGCCGTCATCCTGTCAACGGTTTTGGCCTCCATCGGCCAGATCATTTATCTCCAGAATGTAGGCACCATGAACACCTATACGGGACACGATTCCGCGGCGCTGTATGCAGCGGCTGCCCTGTTGATCGGCGGCGCCTCCGTCGCCAAGGCAACGATCCCCAATGCCATCTTCGGCACCGGTTTGTTCCACGCCCTGTTCATCCTGATGCCGTCGGCCATGACCAACATTACGGGCAACTCCATGATCGGAGAATACTCGCGAACCTTCATATCCTACGGTATCGTAACTCTGGCCCTGGTCCTCCACGCCTGGCGGAAAAATAAGGAGCGGGAATATGAACGTTCCTCCCTGCGCCG
>CAZOTM010000111.1:0-7046 GCA_964582675.1 uncultured Clostridiaceae bacterium | reverse complement strand
GCATACAACCCTCTTTGGGTTGGCTTGTTGTAGTAGGGTGTTACCAGGAGGAGTCCGTCCACGCCCAGCTTTTCTGCCGCAATGGACAAAGTGATGGAGTCAGCGGTATTGTTCGAACCAGTTCCGGCAATGACCGGAATCCTGCCATTAACTACTTCCACCGTAAACCGGAACATCTCCAGCTTCTCATCCTTGGACAAGGTGGCGGATTCACCGGTGGTTCCGGCGATGATCAACGCATCGGTGCCGTTTTCCAGCTGCCACAGGATCAGTTTTCTCATTACCTCATAATCAACCACACCATTGTTTATAGGAGTTACCAGTGCAACCCCGGCTCCATTCCAAAAATTCATAATTTACCTCCGCATTTTTTATTTGATCTATGATCGGTTTTTTTATAGGTTTATGTTTGGTTCATTTTCCCAAAATTTAGTTATATCCGGCTTTTTTTGTCCATTGTGTCCACCGCAAGGTGTCTCTCATCATTGTTGAAATTTGATCTGCCTGGCTTTTTTGTGGTCCCCCCCGGGTTGTTTAAAAACCAGTCAATTATAAATTGAATTGATCTGCGATCAGATTGACGGTCTGATCCCTGAACTTTTTCTCCATGGTGTAGGAGATGGATATTTCCGAGGTGGTTACTTGCTTAAACTCCAGGTGATTTTCTGCCAGAAGTCTGAATAATCGTGCAGCAACTCCAGTCTGGGTCCTCATGCCGGAGCCCACCACCGAGATTTTGATCAGGTCCTTCTCAATATCCATTGCTACGCCAGCGTTGCCAGCGAAGAGCGCATTGAGCACCAGCCTGATATTTTCCATGTCATCCGAGGATGCCGTAAAAGACAGGCTGACGCTGCCGTCCTCGTTGGGTATCTGGCTGATCATGTCAATGTTGATCTCCTCTGCTGCCAGCCTTGAAAAGACTTCGGCAACACTCTCACTGATCCCTTCCAGATTTCTGATGGTCACCATCATAATATTTTCCGCAATCGACAATCCGGTTATACTTCTCTGCTCCATGTTTGCATCGCCTCCATTGATATATGTCCCTCTTTCTGTGCCAACGGCCGATCCTACCTGGATCACCACGCCATAGGTCTGGGCGATATCCACTGACCGCGGTTCCATGACCTTGGCGCCCAGAAACGCCATTTCTTTCATCTCTTCATAGGTTATGCTGTCAAGCTTTTTCGCCTTGCTGTATAGTTTGGGATCCACTCCGTAGATTCCATCCACATCTGTATAGATCTCACAGGGACAGTGCAGCATCGCCGCCAGAGCCACTGCCGTGGTGTCCGAGCCGCCCCGGCCAAGCGTGGTGATCTCACCTTTTTCGTTATAGCCCTGAAAGCCTGCCACCACAACTACCTTGCCTTCAGCAAGATGCCGCTCCACCGTGGTGGTATCGATCTCCTTGATCCTGGTCTTGGTATGCATGCCCTCTGTCAGAATGCCTGCCTGGTATCCGGTCAGGGACACCGCGCTGACTCCCATTTCATTTAAGATCATTGACAGCAATGCAATGGAGATCTGTTCGCCGGTGGAAAGGATCATATCCAATTCGCGCTTGGAGGGATGCTTCGCCGCCTCCATGGCCATTTTAACCAGGGAATTGGTGGTTTTTCCCATGGCCGAAACCACGACGACCAATTCATCCCCGGATTCTTTTCTACCTTTGAGCCGTTCAGCGATGGCTCTCATCTTATCCAGATCAGCAACCGACGATCCGCCGAATTTCAGTACACTTCTCATTTTTCGTTCCTCCTAATGGCATTCCTGCAAAGGTCAAATTCTGCCCATCCGTTTCGTGGGGTCCTGCCTTACCTGTAAACAGCCGGCCATGTCGAACATTTCTTCATGGGAAGACATTTTTGGGTAACACAAAACACCATGAGCGAGTGCTCATGGTGTAATTACCTTGCAATCGCCCTGTCTGGCTAAAGCGCAATTCCAATCCATTGGGCAACAGATTGGAAACAGTGCCATACTTGTTCAGTATGGCCCCAGCAGATTTCCCTGCTTCGGCACCGGCCCCTTTCTCCTAGGATACTCATGACTTGATGCGACCTCTTTTCGCTAGACATTTATTAAATTGTCATAATATTAAACGTTAACCACGGCAAAGTCAATCAGATTCGAAAAATAAACTGTTGAATTATTATTTTAATAATAATTGTATAATTATGAACGGAATTTCAATCTTTTCGCAGCTTTTTTATGGATCTTTCAATTTTCAACATAAACGACCTATGCGTGTCCAGGTAACTTCCACGGATGGAAATGCCAGGCAATAAAGAAAGCTCTTAACCGGCATTAATAACCCAGAGAAGGTGACTAAACGAGTTAACCAGGGGTTTCACCGGATCAACCACCAATAATCTCAGGAGCATACCGCCGACGCAGCGCAGTTGATCTGAAGTTTTCGTTAAATATAAAACATTCAATCAGGCATATGAATTCCAATTTCAGCTCCAAAAACCCGATAAATTTTCATTTCCATCCCCTGATTCCCAGTATTTATGGGACTTTAATGATATATCAGTATTTTTTATATAATAAGTAAAAAATATATTGCGTCTGGCATTTTTCATTTATTTTGTTATAATATTAACAAGAAGGGTTTTTATTAACCGCCTGATCTTGAAGGAAAAATATGTGTGAAAGTAAGGTGAATGGAAATGGGACGTTTGGAAGGAAAAGTTGCGATCATTACCGGATCAACCTCTGGCATGGGCCGCGACACTGCTTATGTGTTCGCTGAAGAAGGCGCCAAAATCGTCGTTACCGGCAGAAGTGAAGAGCGTGCAAAGGAAGTCGTCGCAACCATCAAGGAAAAGGGCGGCGAAGCGATCTATGTAGTCGCTGACATGAGTGATTTGGATCAGATCCCCAGGATCTTTGAAGAAACCATGAAGCACTTTGGAACGGTGGATATCCTCTATAACAACGCCGGACTGTTGAGTTTGACGTCCATGATGGACATGACCATGGATGAATGGACCAAGGTTTATAATGTCAATGTCACTGCACCCATGATTTTAAGTAAACTTTGCGTTCCGGTCATGAAAGAGAAAGGCAAAGGCATCATCCTCAATACCGGTTCCATAGCCGGCACCTCCGCCCGTTGGGGCCCAATTGCATACTGCAGCTCCAAGCATGCTTCCAATGGTTTGACCGAAGCGATGGCCAGAGAATTGGGTCCAGAGATCCGGGTCAATGCCATCCTCCCTGGGGCCATTGAAACCGCCATGCTGGATAGTGTCGGCGGGGTCGATGCCATGGCCGGCATGGTCCAAATGAGCCCGTTGAAGCGTACCGGCAAAGGCTCTGAAATAGGCACTGCCGCCCTCTTCCTGTGTACTGACGATTCATCCTTTATCACCGGACAGCTTTTACGGGTCGACGGCGGAGTCGATGTCTAAAAAGTCTTAATACCTTCTCTCCCAAGCGCCGATGCTCCCGCCATCGGCACTTTTTTTCTTTCATGGTGCATCCCGGATGTTAGAAAAATTGCTTGAAATGTATGCTTCCCACAGGATTAGCTCCAATCCGGCTCCACGGATCCGCCGCTGGCAGGAAAATCTACTCCTGCTGACTACCGTCGGGGTTACCCGAGGGATGAAAAAGAAGCCGAACAAAAAAGTTTGCTCCGGCTTCTCGGTTGATCCCATCTTTTATTCATCGCTTCGACTGTCGCTCATAAGCTGCTCTAAACTGTTCTAAGCTGCTCTATGCGATTCTCTGTCATGTGCTATTTTTTCTCTTTATTGAAGCAAAGGAACCAATCCAGGCAGTATTTGTTTTCATCCTGGCTTTCCATTCTTTCTTTGGCAACACCGCAGGAACCCGGCGTGGGTATGATGGTGTCATCCCCCGGCTGCCAGTTTGCCGGAGTGGCCACCGCATCCTTGTCGGCCTTTTGCAGACCGAGGATGATCCGCTTGATCTCGTCAAAGTTTCTGCCCAGAGAGGCAGGATAATATAGGATGGTACGGATGATCCCCTTGGGATCGATGAAGAATACAGCTCTGACTGCCATGGTGGTGGACTGGGATTGGATCATCCCGTAGAGTCGGGCAACATCCATTTTAATGTCTTCGATTAACGGAAATTTCACTTCAACATTTTTCATGCCGTTCCATTCCAGTTCCTGGATCTTCCGCAGCCATGCAATGTGGGCATACAACGAATCAACGGAGAGTCCAACCAGCTCAGTATTCAGCTCCTTAAATTCATCAGCCATGGAGGCAAACGTCATGAACTCGGTGGTACATACCGGTGTAAAGTCCGCCGGATGCGAAAAAAGAACGACCCATTTTCCTTTATAATCATCCGGGAAGTTGATGGGTCCTTGGGTGGTGACTGCTTTGAAAGCTGGCGCCGGATCGCCGATCAATGGCATTCTGTTTAAATTTCCTTCCATAACTGCACACTCCTATACATTTATTAAATTAATTTTACTACAACCAAAGTTTATTTACTACGGATTTACCCCTCCCGGCAGCCAATTCGCCGGACCAGATAAAGATTGAAATCACCGGATACATATCGGCGCATCCCTGTCATGATGGTCCCATTAACATGGGGTGATTGAACCAACCAGAATGATCCACAATTTTCATCAAAACTTGGAGAATAGGCGGCAATCAAGCCACAGTATCTCACTTATTTTCGATCAACAACCACCAATTTTTCGATTCCAACACTTTTAACCATTGAGCATATCCTTGGAGATCTTATCAACCTGATCCAATCAAGCAGCGCTGGCAAACCCTTATTAAACTGTTATGGCTGGATGGATCGAAAAACTAATTAATTGAAGATTACCCTCTTTGGCTTTTCGCTTTCACCAGGTAAAAAGCTTGGATATTTTACATTGTTAAAAAAATATAGAACTAAATATTTTCCCTTAAACAGAAACCAATCAAATCGATATTTTAAAGGTTTAATTAAATATATTTTTAAATTTAGTCTATTTATTTTAGATAAACCATAAATTGTATTTTTATTTGTGCAAATTTAATGTATTTTAAATATTTTATATGTTATAGTTTATTCAAGATACATTAGGTTTCAAAGATTTTATTTTCGTTAAAATTCTATGCTTCCTGAGTTTTTAATTAGTGAATAAAATCGTGTCTTTCCGGGACATACCTCAGACTTTGCATTTCCCATATGTTTATTTGTAGTAGTTAAACATACTTCCCTTCCCATGCAAAGCGATCATGTATCAAGCTGCCTGCGTCAACTCCGTTTTTTTCCTATCCCCTTCCTAAAGTGGCCCAACCCCACCTTAACCCAGATGTACGCTATTTCTTTCCTCTTTGAAATAGATATATGAAAATGCGGGCAGCATTTTTTAACATCATTCAAATTCAAATATTCAAGTCCAAACCAGGATCCCCCGCTGCAGATTGCTTGCGGGGGATTCTGGTTTGGCTGTAATGTCCCCAAGACCGACCCAATCGCAAATTTACCGTTCCTTCCCTCCGCAGCAATCTATTCCCTGTAAAATCCGCCGGATTGGCAGTTCGGTCTGTCCAGATGTTATACTTTTAGAGAAATTGCATTTATCATTTTCTTTAAAGAGCTTCCCATCTACTAAAACGTTTATTCTGATGAACCGGCGAGTTGCGCAGTCGGCAACGCCTGCTTGGCAGAAGTTGACAAAGGATCCTTATGACAACAATTATCCTCATTCTGATTTATCTGGCTTTCGTCAGTATGGGCTTGCCGGATGCCCTGCTTGGTTCCGCCTGGCCTTCCATATACCGGCAGCTGGATGTTTCCGTATCCCTGGTCGGTGTCGTGACCATACTGATCTCCACCGGCACCGTCATTTCCAGTCTGTTCAGCAGTCGTTTGGACAGGCGATTCGGCGCCGGGAAGATCACGGCCTTCAGTACCCTTTTGACTGCGGTCGCTCTGTTCGGCTTCTCCCGGTCCGCATCTTTTATCCACCTTTGTCTTTGGGCGATCCCCTATGGACTGGGAGCTGGCAGCATCGATGTGGTGCTCAATAACTATGCAGCCCTGCACTTTAAGTCCAGCCATATGAATTGGATCCATTTTTCATGGGGGCTGGGGGCAGCTTCAGGACCTTATCTAATGGGCTTATTACTATCCCGGGGAGAACCCTGGACTTTCGGATACCGCCTTGTAGGAATCCTCCAGCTGATCATGACCCTCATGCTTTTTTTGTCCTTGCCCCTCTGGCAGAAAGACGGCGTCCGCTCCCCCATCATCCACCGCGAAAATGACGGCGGGGAGCCGGGCCATCTCCGTCCGGGCAATATCATTCATCTCCCCGGCGTTAAAAGCATCCTCCCGGTTTTCTTTTGCTACAGCGCTCTGGAGGTTACCACCGGATTATGGGCAAGCAGCTATTTGGTCTTAAGCCGGGGGCTACATCCCATAATTGCCGCCAAGTGGGCATCCCTGTTCTACCTGGGCATCACCGCCGGACGATTCCTGGCCGGTTTCGTGTCCAACCGGATTCGCAATCTGAATATGATCCGCCTGGGCCAGGCTGTCATCCTGCCGGGCATATTGATCCTGCTGTTTGTCCAAGACTACAAATGGTGCTTCCCTGGGCTGATGTTGATCGGACTTGGCTGTGCACCGATATACCCCAGTCTCCTCCACGAAACACCCCGTAACTTCGGCCTCGCCAATGCCCATGGGGTCATGGGCTTGCAAATGGCTTGCGCCTATACCGGCAGTATCCTTATGCCGCCCCTGTTCGGCCTGATTGCCGCCCGTTTCTCCATCGTCCTCTACCCATTCTATCTATTAATCTTTTTGGGTTTGATGATCATCATGACAGAACAGACCAACCACACAGTATCCGCCTATAAGCGTTTCCGACAGACGGGTCAATCGACCGAGGGTCATTCGTGACTGCTAAAAACAACCTGGCAATTGGTAAGAACCCCTTCCAAATATAATTTTTTTAATATATTATGAATTATAATAATATATATCAGCGTTGTTCAACAAAATTATTGATCTGGAGGAAATATAATGAAATTCGGAATCATCATTGA
>CAZOTM010000110.1:0-7053 GCA_964582675.1 uncultured Clostridiaceae bacterium | reverse complement strand
GGGTGGAACCCCCTGGGAGCCAGGTCCCATCCAGAGACGATTTCCAGCCGCACTTCGTCACCTTGTTTATTTCATCAATCGATTAAATTGCCGGCTTCGTCGAATGTCATATGGAATGGTTCGCTGAGAATTTTAATGTCCGGGCGATCCTTCAGCTCCTCATAATAGGCTTCCGAGACCAGGATGTCCTCCATCTCGGCGGTATTGCGGATCCGGACGACCCTGGCCTGATTGAAATCTATCCCGTTGCAGGTGCGGATACAAACCTTTAAGGCATCCCGATCGTTGTTCATATACATGGGGAGCTTGGCCCCGTTGAGCATGGTGGCTGTGACCACGTTGGTCCAGGTCACATCCAGATCGGTGTCATTCATAACCCGCCGGGTGGTCATATCCGCTGCGGACAGGCCGCAGGCATTGTGATGGGTGGCTTCGGTCAAGCCGCGGACGAACAGCTTTTTGCAGTCCAGCACCTCTTCAAACCCTTTGGAGTTGGACCGGCCGGTGATGTTGGGGTCATGGCCGTTGCCGCTGATATTTTTCCCGATCTCATCGATCACCAGAACATCCATGGACTTCATTTTGAAATTCGCAATCTTTTCCTTGGCGATTTTAAGCAGCACCGCATCCCGTTCCATGATCTCTTCCCTGGGGATGACTTCCAGTTCACTGATCTCATCGTAGGCATTTTGGACAACCCCCAGGCCAAAAGCAACCGGTGCCTTCTCCAGAAATAATTCCGCTACCCTGGGAATCCGCTCGGCAAAGGAGGGAAAGCCCATCATATGGAAATAGGATGCCCCCAGGTGATTGGCCAGTCCGATGGCGCACATCTTGACCAATCCGCTTTCATGATCGCCGCGAAAATCCGTATGGGGCTTTACCTTATTAAAGACAATGATCCCATCCGACTCGTAGGCATACTTGTCGCAGTAAACTGGCGTACCGTCTTCGAGTTCGCCCAGTTTTACCACCTCCATGGATGACAGGATGGGGACACCCATGGAGGCTTCGGTGATCCCATAACCGGCGATGTATGCCTTCTGGCCTTCGGCGGTACCCCCGCCGTGGCTTCCCATGGCGGGAACGATGAAGGGGTTGGCCCCCTTGGTCTTGAGCCAATCCAGCACGGTCTTGACCATGATGTGGATGGACGGGATACCCCGGCTGCCCACGCTGATACAGATCCGCTTCCCCTGAAACGACGCCTGCTGGTCGTCAGGGAGTTTGTTGTCCAATTCCTGCCTCAGCCACCCCTCCAAATCCTCGATTTTTGTTTTGTCGTATATCTGACGGATTTTCATCATCCTGGGAATGTTGATCTCATCCATCCCTTGAATCGCCAGCTCCACTTCCGGAAAATCTACAAAATGCATTTTGTCCCCCTTTATTTCAATTATTCAAAAATCGCTCCATCAGCTGCAGACTGTACCAGCTTGACGTAGCGCCCCATAAATCCAGTATATTTATTCAGCAGCTGAAAATGCCATCCAAACTTCCTCCGGCCCACCGCTGCGCTGATCTCTGTCTCTTTGCTGGGCTGGATGAGCGCCCACTGGTTTACCTCACCATCATTGACTGCAGGAATTGACTGACAGCAAACAGCCGGATCCGACAAAAGCTGTGTTATCCAGTGCACCCTCGGAGACCCGCTGCTGCGCGGCCAAACGGGTCTTTTGGCGCGGATCGATGAGAGGATCCTCGGAGTTTATCGATATTGTACCATCCGGATAAATATAATGTAATATTTATATTTATTCAAAGCAATAAATAGCAATCGGCTGATTTAGTCCCTTGAAACCGTGGCTTGACAAAGACCAAGCAGATGGCTCAATTGATCCGTCTGGCCTTCCGGAATTTTTCTCACCAGCAAACTGTTCTCAACCGAAAAATGGTTCACCGGGATATCGCTTTGCCGGCTGCTCCATTTCCAGGGCACCAGCAGGGAGCTTTCAACATAGCCAGTTAAGCGTCTTCCCATCCCCGTTCATCATGAAGACATGATCCGGCCAGTTTTATTGGGCCGGTGCCGCCTTGTCTGCCTCTGGTTGGGCGCTCTTACGGATAAACAGGCTGGCAGTTGTTCCCACCAGGATCAGGAAGATCATCAGGAAAAAACTGGTTTTGTAAGTATGGGAAGAATCATACAAGGTTCCAGCAACGGAACCGAAGACGGAGGCGATCATCCCGTTTAAATTCAATACCGGAAAGTTCATGGCAAAATGTTTCCGGCCGAAGAAGGTGGCAATAAACGTGGAGTTTGATGGGGTGATCCCCCCATTGGCAACTCCGCTCAGGATGAAGCCGGCTGCCAGGATCGGGAATCGGTTGGTCTGGAGTCCGGTCAGGGTAATACAGATGGCAATGAAAAACAGGGTGTTGATGACAGCCATGGTTTTTGCCCGGCCGAGACGGTCAAAGAGGCCGCCGAACAGAACCCGGCCCAGGCCGTTGAAGATGGAAATCAACCCCACCACGGTGGTCATGGTTGCTGGGGGCATTCCGGGGACTGCCTCCAGTGCGATCCCCGCCGAATGGGAGATGAGGATCAATCCGGTCCCGCCCAGAAGAGTGGACCAAATCACGAAATACCAGAAGCTCTTTTGGCGGAGCATCTGTTTTGTCGTATAACTCACCTCATCGGACCCCTGGGATTTCGAAAATCTGGAGGACTCCGGCTTGGCGATGATGAGGCCCGAAGCGAGAAAAACCAGCAGGATGATGATCCCGAAAACCCGGAACGTATCCCGCCAGGCTCCGATGGTGACCGGAGTAAACCTTTGGAAAACTTTGTTGATGATAAACGAGCTGAACCCGAAGCCCATGAGGAGCAATCCGCTGCATAAGCCCTGTTTATCCGGGAACCACTGGCTGACGGTACTGATGATGCAGTTATAGGCGATGCCAGACCCCAGCCCGCAGAGCAATCCATAGCTCAGCATCAGTCCTAACAGGCTGGAAGCGATGGATGAGAGAAAAAAACCGCTAAACAGGAGAAGGGCGGAAATCCAAAGGAGATACCTGGCTTTCAGCCGGAGCATCAGAAATCCGCCCAACAAGCCCCCCAGACAGAAGGAACTCATGATGGCCGTAAACACCAGGGACAGACTGCCCTTCCCCCATTGGGGAAATTCCCTTGCAATGGCAAGGGAAAAGACACTCCAGGAATATATCAAACCGGCCAGGAGCATAACCACTACTCCTGCCACAATGTAGATCCATCGATTCAAATGCTTCATTGTGATTTCCCTTCAACTTTCCAAAATATAGATTCTTTTACTTTTATCTATAACTGTAAGTTATTTTCCGGTTTTTTTCACTATTTTTCTCATGTTTTTATAAAAATTCTGCAATGAAATTTCACTATTGATTTTCTGATGCTGCTCAAGGCTGTCAAAATGATCTGAACCGCTCCACCGATCCGGCCGTCATGGAATCAGCGCCCATCAAATATGTGGAATCGGAGTTAACCAGAGAGTTATTGGGTAAAAAAAACTAAAAAAAAGAGACCAACCTGCCTTCCGCTCCTTCTTTTCAGCCCAGGGTTCATCCGGCCCCGGGAACAATTTATAACCAATTCGGTTTATTTTCGGTTCAAGAAACCTGCTGAATCATTGCCGAAACTAGATACTGAATCGACACTACCCCGGAGGATCCGTTGCTTTCCCGGAAAGAAATCAGTAGACTAAAAAGGAATAGTACTGCCCTACTGTGAGGTAATTACTGACTTGAAGGAGTGAAACTAAATGGAAGTTACACCTGGTTTGTTACTGGAAAAGATCTACAAATTCACCCTAGCCTGCGGAAACTTTCATGATCCAAAGAGCTTTGTAATTGAAAGCCTCACACCTCTTAAGGAACTTTGCCCCTTCGACCGTGCGACCATTTATTTCTTTGACCCCAATGGCCGGGTCAGCGGCCAGTATTTGACGGATTCAGACAAGCATTGGAGTTCCCTCTATCTTGAGTATTATTCCAAGATCGGGGGCGAGCGCTACGGCCTATCACAGGTGCCGGGAATGGACCTGGACACCCGTCCGATTTATCCCGTGGACTGGTCAAAGGAGCCCGGCAGCGAATTCCTGGCTGATTTTATCATCCCCCGTGGCATTACCCATTCTGTCGGTATCCTGCTATGCGACCTGAAGGGGATCGGCAGGAGCATGGTATGCCTGGACAGGAAGTCCGGGGTCAATTTTTCTCAAAGCGAGTTACAGGCTTTGACCATGGCCGCTCCCATCATGAAAAACCTCTACAAGAACTTTTTTTATAGTTCCTCCATCCCGGGCAGCGCAGAAGCAACCGCCTGGGAGACGGCCAATTTGACCGACCGGGAAACGGAGGTGGCCAACCTCCTTTGCCAGGGCTTCACTCCGGTGAACATCGGGAGAATGCTGCACATCGCCCCAACTACGGTCAGTAAGCATATATCCCATATTTACAAAAAGCTGCAGATTTCCTCCCGCCAGGATCTGCTTCTGAGGATGATGAAGTAAATCCCTTTCCCAATACAAGCTCAATGGGCCTGGTCGGCATCATGTCCGACCAGGCCCATCTTAGTTTTTTTTGATTCTGACCGGTTCTTCCGAAAATCCCAGCTTCACCAGATTGTAGTAGACCCGAAGGATCTCCAGCTGCTCCAGCCAGATGATTTCCGGGTTCCAACACTGCAAGATAAGACAAAGTAAACTATGGGGACTTCGTCGCCTCATCTTTATAGTATTAAAAGTTGATGTGAGTGACGAGGACTATACTGTTGGATTATCGGTCGAGTTGAGCGGAGCTGTCTCCACTAAAAGTATTTCTCGAATTTCTTTTTTTTGAATACCGGCTGACAAACCTTCGCCAAGGAATTTCGGACGTGAAGTTGACCATAAAATCATCAAGGGGGAAAATCACTTCAATCTTTAAAGAGGTTGATCGGTACCACAAATATACCATCCTCACGTTGATAACCGGGACCTATTGCTGTTAGTATCATCATGAATGAAGGGCTCACTTCATCACTCTTGGTTTCAATCTTGTTTTTCAATTTCTTAAGTGTGGCTGCCCCTTCTTCAATTAACCCATCACCGCCCAGTTTGATTTCTACGGCTCCCCATCTGCCGTCTTCCAGATGAATCACCGCATCGCACTCCAACCCGGTATTGTCACGATAGTGTCTTACCTCTCCCCCCAATGCGGCAGCGTAAATGGATAAGTCTCTGACTGCAAAATCCTCGAAGAATAATCCGAAGGTTTTTAAATCGTTTTTCAGATCGCTTGGGTAGATCAACAGTGCGCTGCAAGCGATGGAAGTATCCGTAAAATGTCTCGTGGGTGTTGAACTTATTGATGTCTTTGACCTGATATTTGGAATCCAGGCATTGATATCATCAATAATGTAGAGATCCTTCAGGGCGTCCATATAGTCATCAAAAGTTTTGGGATCCATGGTTCTTTCATTGGATTGCCTGACATCTTCAATGATTGTCGAGTATGGGGCTTGAGTGGAAATGTTGCGTGCAAAACTTCTGAGAATCATCCGCATGACTTCAGGTTTCTTGTTTCTGAAGAGCTCATTATCGCTGGAATCAAACAGAAAAAGACTGTTATAGTAGTTCTTGGTTATTTCCAAAGCGATCTCCTGATCCGCTATGACCGAAATAGGCCAGCCGCCTCGGCAAATCAGAAAAGCAATGTCATCCAGTGTAAATCCCGTATTGATATCCGTTTTGAAATTTTTTTTTCCTTCAAATAGATCAAGTAAGGAAACCGTTCCCTTTGATTCTTTCGACTCAAAGAGAGACATAGTTTTCATTTTTACCGGCGAAATCCTGCCTGCCCCAGAATGATGAATATCAGCTTTATCCGCCGGTGTTGAGCTGCCCGTTAGAATAAACTTCCCAAACTGATAGTCAAAATCCAGGTTGTCCTTCACCTGATTCCAAATATCCGGGACAGTCTGCCATTCGTCGATAAGCCTTGGATAATCGCCTTCCAAAACCTGTTTCGGATCCAGCTTGGCTAAATCAATAACCTGTTTGGTATTTAGTTTAATAAAGCTTTTCTGAAATAGCATGCTGGTGGTTGTTTTGCCACAGAATTTCGGTCCTGCCACTACCACAGCTCCGGATGTTCTAAGTTTCCTCGCAATTTCCCTTTCCACATATCTGGTGAAATACATCTGTCCACCTCCTGATTTCCATTGCAGAGCCTGATGTTTGTATGCCCTTTTCTTAAAAATTATACACTGGTTCTCTGTTTCTTTCAAATTATTCCCGATATTTTCAACTTTTCATTCCCGATATTATCAATTTTTCGCATGATATTTTATCCGGACAGGAACTGGGCCATTTACGTAATCATGGTTCATTCCGACCAGGGATGGAAAAGCTCATTGATACCGCAAGGGCTGCGTTTACCAGTATAATAAATGTATGGAGTCGGACTACCAGTGCCAATTTGCCAGGACGCCTGCAGGCGAACAGGCAGCAGGAATTCTGAATGGAGATGGGATGTATGGAATCATACAACGAATTTTTGGAGCGAGTATTCTCTTTTGAAACAGAGACAATGAGTTTTGGCGGAGGTGACTTTAGGACAAATCCTTCCGTGTACAAAAAGGTGGCTGACAACCGACAATTCATAAACTTTTATGGAGATACGGTGGTCTTTGATTTGGAAGATGATATCAAACAGCTGCTTAAGGGTTATCTTGATTTGTTATATCGGGACTCTGAGGATTGTTTTGGCGAAAGGTTGGTTTCCAATACGTTTCATATGACTTTGCATGATTTGAGCAATTCCAATAATTTGGCGGAAATCCCCGAGACCATGGAGGCCAACCAAGGTAAACTCGTCGAATTGTTGAACAGGAATCAGCATTTATTGCACACCACCACTGAAATGGAAAGTCCAGTGATTTTTAACATGGTGAATGCCAGCCTGGTCCTGGGCTTGATTCCGAAGAACGAAAATGAGTATGCCAAGCTGATCAAACTATACTACTTGATCAACGGTGTCCTTGAACTTCCCTATCCCTTGACACCCCATATTACCCTGGCTTATTTT
>CAZOTM010000109.1:0-7079 GCA_964582675.1 uncultured Clostridiaceae bacterium | reverse complement strand
GTGGATGATCTGCCGCCCAGACTCTTTGGCCATGGCCAGGAGCAGGGGATCGGTCTGTCCGGTATGATGGATGAAATACTCCGGAGTGGAGACGGCGTTCAAATGGACGTCATGGGGATAAGGCTGTCTGATCTCCGAATTGGTCAGGATGACTGATTTATCCGTGGCGCGTTGGATCTCAGCGGATAAGCGCCGGGAGATTCCCTTATAGACGAAGATCCGTTGATCCAGGACATGGAGCTGTAAGTCAGGGTGGCCGTTGATGGCGGCGCCGGCTTCCGTTTGGTCGGATAAAATGACATCTCCCAGCTCCCTTAATTTCCCGTATTCCGTAGCCTTGATCCGATAGTCAACGATAAACGCCATGGGCTTCCTCCGTGTGCAGCTGTCAAATCCCGGATTGGACAGAGTTATTTGGTATACAGGTTTTTGGTATACAGTTTTTGCAGTCGATGGCAGGTTCTGTTCAACTCAATCCTAGGTCCTGTTCAATCCAAACGGTATGTCAATCCAAACGGTATTGACGGGACAATTTAAATTAATTATAATCAAAGATGTAGATAAAAATCCGTTAAGTCAAAAAATTATGAATATCCTAAAAAACGAACATGCTAGAAATTATGAGAAGGACAATTAGTATCGAAGGTTGATCCAAGAGAGGCAGCTATCTGGTGGAACCTGCCATTGACATCGATATGAAGACCGCCTTTGAATTTCGAAGAAGAACTCAGAGTATTCTTCGACGCTCCCCGGCGTTATGGTCAAAGAGAAGTGCCTGGCACTTAATCTGGGTGGAACCGCGGTTATAATCGTCCCTGTTTTTACAGGACGGTTTTTTTGTTTTTACCAATCGAAAATAAAATGGAGGCAATCATGTATCAAGTAACTTTAAAAGATGGAACGATCATTGAAGCAGCAGAGGGCAAACGTGTCATCGACATAGCTTATCAGATATCCGAAGGACTGGCGAGAAACGCTGCGGCAGCGGTGGTGGACGGCAAGACCGTGGATCTGCGCTATCCTATTACGAAGGATATTACTCTGGACATCAAGACCTTTGATTCAGAGGAAGGCAAGCATGCGTTCTGGCATACTTCCTCACATATCATGGCTTTGGCGGTGACCCGCTTATATCCCGGTGTCCAGCTGGCCATCGGCCCTGCCATCGACGATGGTTTCTACTATGATTTTGACAAGGAAAATTCCTTCACGGAAGAGGATCTTCTGAAAATCGAAGCCGAGATGAAGAAGATCGTCAAGGAAGGCCATGAACTGAAAACCTACACTCTGCCCAGGGCCGAGGCTCTGGAAAAGGTCAAGGCCGATCCCTACAAGGTGGAGCTCATCAACGATTTGCCGGAGGATGCCGTAATCTCCTTCTATGAATTGGCTGAATTCACCGACCTGTGCGCCGGACCCCATTTGATGAACGTAAAGCCGGTGAAGGCCGTCAAACTCCTTCAGGTTGCCGGGGCTTACTGGCGGGGCAGCGAAAAGAACAAAATGCTGACCAGAATCTATGGTGTGACCTTCCCCAAGGCCAAGGAATTGGAAGATCACCTGCACATGCTGGAAGAAGCCAAGAAGCGGGATCATATCAAGCTGGGCCGGGAACTGGGGATCTTTACCCAGGCGGAAGAAATCGGCCAGGGGCTGCCTTTGTTCAAGCCCAAGGGAGCCAAGATCCTCCAGCTCCTGCAGCGCTGGGTGGAAGATGAAGAAGAGAAGCGCGGCTATGTGATCACGAAAACGCCGTTCTTCTCCAAACCGGAGCTCTATAAAATATCCGGCCACTGGGACCACTACCGGAGCGGCATGTTCCATATGGGAAATTTGGAGGATGAGTCCACCGTATTGTCCCTCCGTCCCATGACTTGCCCCTTCCAATTCACGATTTACAACTCGGATCAGCATTCCTACCGGGAATTGCCCATCCGCTATGCCGAGACCTCCACTTTATTCCGGAATGAGTCCTCCGGCGAAATGCATGGTCTAATCCGGGTCCGCCAGTTCACCATCTCTGAGGGTCACTTGATCGTCCGGCCGGACCAGGTGGCAGAGGAGTTCAAGGGTGTTATGGATCTGCAGCAGTATATCCTGGATGTCCTGGGCTTATCCGAGGGAATTTCCTACCGCTTCTCCATGGGTGACCGTGAGGATACGGAAAAATACATCGACAATCCCAAAGCCTGGGAAGATACCGAGGGGCAGATGAAGAACATCCTGGATTCCCTCCCCATCGAATATCATTCTGCCAAGGGTGAGGCAGCCTTCTATGGCCCCAAACTGGATATCCAATACAAGAATGTCCACGGCAAAGAGGATACCATCATCACCAACCAAATCGACTTCGCTCTGCCGGAGCGGTTCGATATGTACTACATCGACAGCGATGGCCAGAAAAAACGGCCCTATGTCCTGCACCGGACATCCATCGGCTGCTACGAGCGGACACTGGCCATGCTCATCGAAAAATATGCCGGAGCCTTCCCCTTGTGGCTGGCACCGATCCAGGTAAAAATCCTGCCCATTTCGGAAAAATACCATGCTTATGTGGAACAAATCGAAAAAGCCATGAAGGCTCAGGGAATCCGGGTGGAAGCCGACTACCGGGGCGAAAAGATCGGCTATAAGATCCGGGAAGCCCGGCTGGACAGAGCGCCTTATATGCTCATCATCGGCGAGCAGGAAGAGAAGAATCAATCCGTTGCCGTTCGGTCAAGACAAAAGGGCGATGAGGGACAATTCGAGTTCAATGAATTCATGGCCCGGATCCAGCAGGAGATTGCCGAGAAATACAATTACCATAAATTCATGGAAGTGGAACCGGTCCAGTAATCAATCATCCCCCAGCCCTGGCAATGATCAGGGCGGCAGGATCGATTCAAGGCAGCCAATCCCGGAATTACGCCCAGGGGTATTCCCTGGCGGTAAACCCGGTATTGTCCCAAACTCCCATTAAACCTATAAACCTGTAAAAACCAGAGGCAGCGGTTATGCCTCTGGTTTTTCATCCCCAAAGGCCATCCCCTAAAGGACAGCCTCCTGAAGAATAGCCCGGGGTGGGGTTCGGCCTCCCGGCTTCAACCTCCCGCTTTCCTTAACCTCTCCTTAATCCGCATATGTTACCTTTGAATTGGAAAAGATGCGGGGATATGACTTTTTAAGTCAGTCCGGCCATAACCTGGCTAACAACTTGGCCAAAAACTTGGTCGAAATTTTGTCGAAATTTGGCCGGAAGCTTGGCTGTTTTAATAAATTTGATTATTATGGTATAATTAAAAAAAGCTTGAGGAGGTTCTGGCTGTTGACAAAATGCATGGTATGCGGAAAGCCCGGCGACAGGCATCATGTAATTCATAAGGCAGAGGGCGGAATGGAAACGCCGTTAAACTATATTTACCTATGTTCCGAGCACCACAGGGGACCTTTGGGCCCGCACCGGAACGGCGAGGTGGACTTGTACTACAAACTGGATATGCAAAAGACCCTGGAGGAATTGTTCCCCAGGCGATATTATACAGCCATGGAAGTGAAAACCATGAGCGAATTATCCAATTCCAACTTAAAGAAATTCATTATGGGCAACCGGCTCCATAAAGAAGGCTATGACCGCAATGACATCATATTTTATCTCATGGGCGGCACGGTGTATCGCCATGATTATCTGCCCGAACCATACCTGGCGCAGCTCTAGAGCCTATTGTCCGGCAATGGGCCGGAGGCCCAATGTAAGGTCAATGTAGGGTCGTTTTTGAAAATTTATTTCACCAGATCGATTGACATAAACTTTAATTTACGTTATTATTGGTTAGTCAAGCAGAAACAGCCGTTTCTCACCTTACGGATCATGTTCTTTAAGGTAACCAGAATTTAAATTTTCGTTTAATTTAAATACAAGGACGGCGTCTGCCGTCCTATTTTTTTTCACTTTGGAGGTGGAACACTATAAGTAAGAATTATCCTATCAACAACGAAATCAGAGAAAAAGAACTCAGAGTGGTCTCTGATAGCGGTGATCAGCTTGGGATTATGTCATCAAAAGACGCGCAGAAAATGGCAGATGATAAAGAGATGGATCTGGTGATGATTTCTCCCACTGCGAACCCTCCGGTATGCAGGATCATGGACTATGGGAAGTTCATTTACGAGCAATCCAAAAAAGAAAAAGATGCCAAGAAAAAGCAGCGAATCGTGGAGATCAAGGAAATCAGATTCAGTCCTTCCATTGAAGAACATGACATCACGATCAAGGCGAACAATGCGATCAAATTCCTTAAAGATGGGGACAAAGTCAAAGTTACCATCCGTTTTCGAGGAAGAGAAGCAGAACATGCCCACAAAGGAATCGCGATCCTTGAATCCTTCTATAAGAAGCTTGAGGAATTCGGTACCCTGGAAAAACCGGCCAAACTGGAAGGCAGAAATATGACGATGGTAGTAGCATCGAGAGTTAAATAACGGGAGGAATTATAATATGCCTAAAATGAAAACACACAGAGCCTCTGCCAAGAGATTCAAGAAAACCGGAACCGGAAGATTTAAAAGAGGCAAGGCTTATAAGAGCCATATCCTGACTAAGAAGTCTTCGAAGAGAAAAAGAAAGCTGAGAAAAATCGGTTACGTATCAACGGCACAGGAAAAAGTAATAAGGAGACTGCTTCCTTATATCTAAACCGCAAGGACAGATTAAGAAGCTATAAGGAGGATATTTAAATGGCAAGAGTAAAAAGAGCGGTAAACGCAAAGAAAAACCATAGAAAAGTATTAAAGCTGGCAAAGGGATATTACTTAGGTAAGAGCAAATTATTCCGTACGGCCAACGAAACTGTTATCCGGGCACTGAGAAATGCTTATGTCGGCAGAAAGCTGAAGAAGAGAGATTTCAGAAGACTCTGGATCGCCCGGATCAATGCAGCTGCAAGATTGAACGGTTTGAGCTATTCAACTTTCATGAACGGTCTGAAGAAGGCTGGTATTGAAATCAACCGCAAGATGCTTTCTGAGATCGCGATCCATGATCCCAAATCATTCACCGCATTGACGGAGAAAGCTAAGGAAAAATTAGCCTAAAGCACTTATTCATTGTTAATTGGAATGGGAACCTCCTTGATCTGCCCTCAAATTGGATCAATGCGGCCAAACCAGGTTTAACGATATCTGATGAAAGACCTTCCACCTGCGGAAGGTCTTTCATCATTGACCGGGCTTTTTCAAGGACGAATTTCCAGCCATCAGAGCTCCCAATGGTTTGAACCGGTCAGACACACCCCTGGGATCGGCTGATCATCAAAAGTTCCCCTGGGATGTTCCCCTGGGATACTTGTAGAATCCTTTGGGGATGCCTGGATCATCCTTTGGAGATGCCTGGATGATTCCTGGGACCGATTGATCGCCTGGACCTGGTATTTGTTAACAAATGGGTGCGACGGTCTGTAAATCCACCGGTGTGTTACAATTATTAGTGTCAGATTTTTGCATGCTTTTTTTTGAATCTTTTAAAACCCCTGAAATGTCTTTTGAAGGGGGGCAAAACGATCAGCAAAGGTGAGTGCAAAGCTATTGTGATAAGTAGCAGCAAGTGAATGGCAGTTAAAGAACTGAAGTTTAAGAACTTGAGTTAAAGAATTGAAGTTTAAGAACTGAAGTTGAAGAACATAAGTATTGGAGGTATATCATGCAAATCGGCAATGAACGCCACGGGTTTCTCGTGGAAGATATAAAATTATCGGCGGAGACCGGGTCGACGGTTTATTTCATGACTCATGGCAAGACCGGCGCCCGACTGGTCTACCTGGAAAATGATGATGATAACAAGGCTTTCGGGATCGGCTTTAAAACTCCGCCCACGGATTCCACCGGGGTCGCCCATATCGTTGAGCACTGTGTCCTGTCCGGATCGAGGAAGTTTAAGACCAGGGAGCCTTTCATGGAGCTCTTAAAGGGGTCCATGCAGACCTTTTTAAATGCCATGACTTTCTCCGATATGACCATCTATCCCATCGCTTCCATGAATGACAAGGATTTTTTAAACCTCATGGATGTCTACCTGGATTCCGTCTTTTATCCAAGAATGTTTGAGCAGAAAGAGATCTTCATGCAGGAAGGCTGGCATTATGAACTGTTGGATCCCTCCGCTGACATCACCATTAAAGGGGTTGTCTACAATGAGATGCGGGGGGATTATTCTTCGCCGGAGCGGCAGGTCTTCGGTGATATCATGCGCTCCATGCATCCGGGGTCGACTTATGCTCATGAGTCCGGCGGCTATCCCTACAGCATCCCGGATTTGACCTTTGAAAACTTCAAGGCTTTCCACCAAAAGCATTATCATCCCGCCAACAGCTTCCTCTATCTTTACGGAGATTTGGATCTGGACGCTGCTTTGGGGCTGTTGAATGATGGGTATTTAAAAGACTTCGGCCGGAGGGAGCAGGCAACCGTAATCCAGCTGGAGGACAGGGATCCGGGCGTCCGGCAGCTGGATCTGGAGTATTCGGCGGATGAATCGGCCAGCGCCGAAGAGAATTCCTACCTGGCTTATTCCGTCTGCCACGGTACGGCGAAGGATCCCATGGATGTATTTATGAATTCACTCCTGGGCGGGATCCTGGTCAATTCCGAGTCCTCCCCCTTAAAGCGGGCACTCTTGGAAAAGGGCATCGCCGAGGATGTTTTTGCCATCGATTCCGGCAATTATTACCTGGATTTGGGCATCGTCGCGAAGAACTCCGATATCCGGCGGGCCGGGGAGTTCGTCCAGATCGTGGAGGACACGCTGCGGCAGATCGTCCGGGACGGCTTTAATAAAAACCTCCTCCTGGCGGAGATCAACCGGACTGAGTTTGCCCTCAGGGAGGCCCATGGCACCTTAAAGGGGATCATCTACTTCATCAATACGGTGAGTGCCTGGCGTTATGGAGAGGATCCCCTGATGCCTTTGACCTACAATGAAGTTTTTGCCTACCTGCGGAAAAATATCGATACGGGCTTCTTTGAGCGCTATGTCCTGGAGAAAATCCTAAATGCCGGGAATAAAATCCTCAGCACCCACCGGCCCAAGGCTGGACTGTATACGG
>CAZOTM010000108.1:0-7161 GCA_964582675.1 uncultured Clostridiaceae bacterium | reverse complement strand
ACAACACACATGGGAAACCATGTGATTTTTACGTGAGGTGGAAAAATGAATTACGAGAAGTATACAAAAAACAGTATCGGTGTATTGAATACGGCATTGAATACTTGTGTGGAACAGGGGAATTCTCAAATTGAAGATATTCATCTCCTATATGGACTGGTTAAAGACGATGACGGCCTGATCAACAATATTCTAAGAAAAGCCGGGATCAATCCAGAGGGATTCCGAAAAGACGTCCATACCCAAATTGAGCGCAAGCCCAAGGTGGGGGGCTCGACCAACTCCCCGGGGATATCCCAGCAAAGCAACAAGATCATGTTGGATGCCGAGGACGAGGCGAAAAAAATGGGGGATCACTATGTGTCAGTGGAACATATCATGATCGCCCTGTTCAATACCTTTGCCAAGGAGATCAAGGATCTGTTCAACAAATATGGGTTGAACAAGGAACGGTTCATGAATATCCTCAAGGATGTCCGGGGCACCCAGATGGTCACCAGCGATAATCCGGAGGCGACCTATGAAGCCCTGGAGAGATTCTCAACCGACCTGATCAAGCTGGCCAGAGAGAACAAGCTGGACCCGGTAATCGGCCGGGACGAAGAAATCAGGCATACGGTCCGGATCCTGTCCCGCAAGACCAAAAACAACCCGGTCCTCATCGGCGAGCCGGGAGTCGGCAAGACTGCCGTGGCGGAAGGATTGGCCCAGCGGATCGTGAAAGGCGATGTGCCCGATAACCTGAAAAATGTCAGTTTATACTCTTTAAACATCGGTTCCCTGTTAGCTGGGACGAAATACCGGGGGGAATTTGAGGAACGGCTCAAAGCGATCCTGGATGAAATCAAGGGCAGTAATGGCCGGATCATCCTGTTCATCGATGAGATCCACAACATTGTCGGCGCCGGCAAAACCGAAGGCTCCATGGATGCCGGCAATATGCTCAAACCAATGCTGGCCAGGGGAGAGCTCCGCTGCATCGGAGCCACCACCCTGGATGAATATCGCGAGTACATCGAGAAGGATTCAGCCCTGGAGCGGCGGTTCCAGCCGGTGATGATCGATGAGCCCTCCGTGGAGGAAACCATCTCCATCCTGAGGGGGCTGAAGGAACGCTACGAAATCTACCATGGAGTTACCATCCAGGATGCAGCGCTGATCGAAGCGGCCGTATTATCGGACCGCTATATAACCGACCGGTTCCTCCCCGATAAAGCCATTGATCTGGTGGATGAAGCCTGTGCCTTGATCAAGACGGAACTCAATTCCATGCCCACGGAGCTGGACGAGATCAAACGGAACATTATGATCCTGGAAATCGAAGAAGCCTCCGTTGTCAAAGAAACCGACCCTGAATCCAAAAAACGGCTGGATGTGTTAAGACGGGAGATCAGTGAAAAGAAAGACGAATTCTCCAGACTGAAAGCCAAATGGGAGGAGGAGAAATCCTCCATCAGCCATATCTCGGAGCTGAAAGAGCGCATCGAGAAGATCAATTTTGAAATCGAGGAAGCAGAGCGGAAATACGATTTGAATAAAGCTGCGGAGCTTAAATACGGCAAGCTGCCGGAGGCAGTAAAAGAGCTGGAGGCAGCCCAGGCGGAGTCGGAGAATAAAAAAACCGATACCCTGTTGAGGGAAAAGGTGACGCCGGAAGAAATTGCCAAGATCGTTTCCCGCTGGACGGGAATCCCCGTGTCCAAAATGCTGGAGGGGGAACGGGCCAAGCTGCTCAATCTTGAAAGCATCCTCCACCAGCGAGTCATTGGGCAGGATGAAGCGGTTACCAAGGTCACCGAAGCCATCATCCGATCCAGGGCGGGCATCAAGGATCCCGGACGGCCCATCGGCTCGTTCCTGTTCCTGGGGCCCACCGGGGTTGGCAAAACCGAGCTGGCCAAGACCCTGGCACAGGTACTGTTTGATTCGGAGGGGAATATGATCCGGATCGACATGTCCGAATACATGGAAAAGCATACGGTGGCCCGTTTGATCGGTGCGCCTCCGGGCTATATCGGCTACGAAGAAGGCGGCCAACTGACGGAAGCCGTGCGCAGAAAGCCCTACTCAGTGATCCTCTTCGATGAGATCGAGAAAGCCCACCGGGATATCTTCAACATCCTCCTGCAGATTTTAGATGACGGCAGGATCACCGACTCCCAGGGAAGGACGGTGGACTTTAAGAACACCATCATCATCCTCACCTCCAATTTGGGCTCCCAGTACCTCATCGAAGGCATGGACAAGGAAGGCCATTTATCGGAAAGCTCCATTGAGGCGGTCATGGCTGAGCTGAGATCATCCTTCCGGCCGGAATTTTTAAATCGCCTCGATGAGATCGTCATGTATAAACCGCTGACGAAAGCGGAGCTTTTGAAAATCATGGACCTGATGCTTAAAAATGTGGCCGCCCGGGTCACGGATAAGGGAATCAGCCTTACCTTTGACGACAAGGCCAAGGAAATGATTTTACGGGAAGGCTATAATCCGATCTATGGTGCCAGACCCCTCAAACGCTACATCCAAAGCTCAGTGGAAACACTGCTGGCCAAGGCGATCATTTCCGGAGAGATCAAGGGCGGCGAAATGATCCGATTCACTGTGGAAAACAATAAACTGGTCATTGCCCAATAGACACCTGGAATCAGACACTGCCAAATTGAACTGGCAAACATGGGAAGCAAATAAAAAAACCGACGCCCGGCTTAGGGAAGCCAGGCGTCGGTTTTAAGCTTGGAAACAAACTGTAAAAAAGGGTATGCATCCAAGGCTGGATCAAAAGATGGATCAAAAGATGGATCAAAAGATGGATCAAAAACAAGAATCAGAATCAGAACCAGGCCATCCCCCTGACCGCTAAGAAAAATGGATCCCCCGCCCCGGTTGCAATACATGGCGGGGCGGGGTGATTTAGCATAGCTTGGTCAACGGCCAGCCTGCAGGGCGCTGGCAATTCGGAGGACGGCTTCTTCAATGACCCCTTCGGAAGTGGCCAGGTTGAAGCGTTGAAAGCCATCTCCCGAGGGACCGAACATCGTCCCATCATCCAGCCAGACATGGGCCGTCTCCAGGATGATCCGGTTTAGTTCCTCTGCAGAATAGCCATAGGCTCTGAAATCTACCCAGAGGAGATACAGCCCCTCCGGTTCGATGAGCTTGGCCAGGGGCAGATGTTTTTTCAGCAAACCCCGGAAGCCGTCAATATTGGATTGGAGCTTGACCAGAAGCTCGTCCACCCACTGTTCCCCGTTGTCATAGGCGGCTTTGGTGGCGATGCTGCCCAGGAGGTTTTGCGAATCGATGCCGCATTTGCGGAGCTGTCTGAAATAGAGTTTTCGCAGCGGCTCATTCGGAATGATCACATTGGAGAATTTCAGCCCGGCCAGATTGAAGGTTTTACTGGCGCTGGTGGCCAGGATGGAGAAATTGGCGTGATCTTCGCCGGCTGACAGGAAGGAGACGAACCCATGGGGCGGGAAGACGAAATCCTGATGGATCTCATCGGAAAAGACCAGAACCCCATGCTGTTTACAGATCGAACCGATTCGTTCCAGCTCAGCCTTTGTCCAGACTCTGCCCACCGGGTTGTGGGGGCTTGAGAAAATCAGCAGTTTGACTTGGAATTCCTTGATTTTTGATTCGAAGTCTAAAAAATCAAGTTCATATCGCCCCTCCTCCAACCGGAGTTCGGATACCACGACCTGCCGGTCATTATGCAGGATGGCTGCCTTGATGGGGTAGTATTCCGGCTCCAGGATCAGGATGGCATCCTGTTCTTTTGTATAGCATTGGATGGCCATATTAAAGGCGGCTACCACACTCGGCGCCGTCAGGAGCCAGTCTTCCCGGACATCCAACCCGTGCCTCGCCTTCAGCCAGCGGCAGGTGGAAGCCGCCTGGCCGGTAGCCGTCCAGGTGTAGCCGTAGATCGGATGGGAAATCCGCTTCTGCAGTGATTCGGTGATCTTTGGCAGAGTGGGGAAGTCCATGTCGGCGACCCACAGGGGGAGGGTATCCTCCGCATAGCCGTTCAGCTTGATATTGTCCCATTTAGCGCAGTCCGTTGCAAAACGGTCGATGGCTTCAAAGTTATAGTTCATAAGTCCTCCAGCAGTATTCAATAGTCTCCAGTAGTCTAAAGTATTTTCCATGGCATGTTTTGAAAACGTCATTACACTAGCTCCATTATACTTAAAGGCAGATGGCAATTCCAGGCAGTGGCTTTCAGGCTAAGCCGTAAACTGACCGAAAGCGAAGCCAGAGCCGAATCATTCTGATGGATGATCCGGCTCTGGAGACTCTTAGTGAAGGTCAGATTTTGAAATTCTTAGTTAGGGAATGTCATGGTTAGTGAAAGGATGGGTTCCCTGGTTATTTGTCATCCGGGCGGCTGTCAGCCTTTGGTTCGGCCTCTGGCGGAGCTGGGCGGTCCGGCATGGTAAAGCTTGTGTTGGCTGACCGGCGGGCTTTGCTGCGCTTTCTGTATCTGACACCGAGCACTCCGGCGATGATACCGGCCGGGATCAGGACAGGCAGCAGGAAGATCAGCGATTCTACCAGGTTAAGGAAAGCATTGCTCCAGTATTTCAAGCTGTTGGTCAGGGTCCGCAGGAACCGCTCGGCAGCGCTCTGCGGCTGGGTCGTATCCAAGCCCTTGTTGTCGTTGGCGGAAATGTTGATCTCAGAATAGTCTGAGGTGTTTTTCAAAAGGTTCAGCTGGCCTTCGTTGTATTCGATCTCCTGCCGGGTGTATTGCAGGTTGTTTTCAATGTTGAGGATGTCTTCGATTTTTTCGGCCTTGGCCAGGAGGTTGACCAGGGTCTGCTCCTTGACTTTTAATGTACTAAGCCTTGATTCCAGGTCCATGAATTGGGTAGTCACATCAAAGACGTTCATGGAGGTTGATTGGACACGGCCCAGGGTATTAAGCTCCGTCATGGCGGCATCAAAATTCGCAGCCGCAACTTTGATGGTCATGTATAAATACCGGCTGCCGGTATTTTCAGTCAATGAACTGGAATAGACGTAGCCGTTGTACTTCTCGGCCAGGAGTTTGATCTTATTGGTGGTATCCTCGATCTGGTCAACGTTGAGGGCAATCGTGCCCTTTTTGACCAGTTTCCGGTCGGTGGTGCCAGAATTGGTTTTATCGCCGTCATAATACGGCGGGGCGATTATGGTCTCAGCTACTTTGCTGTCCGGGGCCATCCCGGCAGCGTTGTCCATGCCGTCCCTGGATTGTTCAGAGGTGGCGGTGGATGCAGCCTTGTTTAGTGAGCATCCTGCCAGTACCAGCATCAATGCTACGAGTACTGATAATATTCTGCGGTTCCTGTTCATATGATTCACCTGCCCTTTCCTGATTCTTTCAATTACATGATATGATGGATTCTCTGTTTATTGGTTTCATCCTAGTTACGTCCAAACAGCTCCGGAGGATTCAGGTCTAAAAATATTTTCAGGCTGGAACAATAATTTTAAAACCCCATGGCGTTCTCCTCCCAACCATTGGAAAAAATGGCCGGTCAGCTTATTTTCTAAACTAACCGGCCATATTAAAACCTTGGCATCATGGGCGTTTGTTTTTGGGATGGGGATATCTAAAGGATAAAATCCACGAATTCTTCATTGGTCATGTTGTTGAAGAAGTCGGATACTTCCATACCCTTAAGGGCATCCAGGAGTGCTGGTTTGTTGTACTGGACATTGGTCAGGGCCTGTTCCAAAAGGCTGATTTCCTTCTTTACGAAGAAATCTCCGAATATCCGGATGGAGTCGATATCGCCTTTGACAACGTTGATCCGGGCATCGATGATCCCGAAGGGGAACTTGGCGGTTTTGGCTACGTTGAATTTAGGCGATTTTCCGTAGTTCCATTCCCAGGTGCTGAATTTGGTATCCACCAGGTGCTGGATGTTCTTCAGATCCTCCTCCGTTAAAACGTACTCCTCCAGAGGGTAAATTTCCCCGATGGTTTGAATCAGGAGCTCCTTGAATTCTTCGATGGTGAAGGCTTTATTCTCCATATAGTCCATGATGTTGGTGACTCTGGACCGCACGGACTTGATGCCTTTGCTTTCGATCTTCAGCTCCTTGACCTTTAAGGCGTTGCCCAATTCGGACATCTGGGAGTTGAACAACAGGGTCCCATGCTGGAGCAGCTTGCCCTTGGCAAAATACTGGGCATTGCCGGAGAATTTTTTGCCGTCGATGAGAATGTCGTTTCTGCCCGAGAGCTCGGAATGGATGCCCATTTTTTCCAGGGCTTTGATGACCGGCCGGGTCAGGACATCGAAATTATTGACGTTTTCAATGGTGCTTTTCACGATGAAGGAGAAATTCAGGTTGCCATGATCGTGATAAACAGCGCCCCCTCCGGAAAGCCGTCTTTGAACATGGATCCCTTTGGCTTCCACATAGTCCTGGTTGATTTCTTCAATGGTATTTTGATGCTGGCCAATGATGATCGATGGGTCGTGGATATAGAAGGTCAGGTAATCATCCATAGGCAGGGAATTGATGATATATTCCTCAGTGGCCATATTATAAGCGGGTATTTTCCAGTCAGTTTTGATGTATTTCATGGTTTTAGTCTCCTTGATTTCATAATTTTATCTGATTAAATAGTAACACCATTTCCTTTGAACGGAAAGATTTAAACACGAAACTAAATTGTGGCCGGGTGAATCTGTGGTAAAATTTGGGTAGAAACTGCCTACGGGGGAAAACCGATGAAACAAGTCAAATTTGAAAATATTGGGGTGGAAGTATCACAGCTGGGATTTGGCTGTATGAGATTTCCCGTGAACGAGGATCGATCCATCAATGAACCGGAAGCCCTGGAGCTTCTCCAGCGCGCCGTCAAGGGCGGCGTGACCTATATTGATACGGCCTATCCATATCATGATGGGACCAGTGAGGAATTTGTCGGCCGGGCTTTGCAATCATACGACCGGGGAAGTTACCGGTTAGCCACCAAGCTGCCGGTCTGGAAAGTTGAAAAGACCGAAGACGTGGCCGCGCTGTTTTATGAACAGCTGGGGAAGCTTCGGACGGAGTATGTGGACTTCTACCTCCTCCATGCCCTGGACAAGGAGCGCTGGGATAAGATCGTGGAACTGGACATGCTGGGGGAGCTGGATAAGCTGAAAGCGGCGGGGC
>CAZOTM010000107.1:0-7190 GCA_964582675.1 uncultured Clostridiaceae bacterium | reverse complement strand
TACTACTACAAATCTTAGGGATTTTCCAGATTTTTTTAAGCTTTTTTTGGCTAAATTGATCCTGCTTCCACCCCCAGGCACGGGATTTTCAACTACAATAATGGTAGAAACTCAAAATCCAATGACAGACTGGAGGTATGGATTATTGCATAACATTGTAACTAAAACCGGCGATCAGGGTACAACAGGAACCCTTTCAGGCGATCGGATCTCAAAGGCCTCGAACCGCCTTGAACTCAACGGGAATTTGGATGAAGTCAATGCATCCCTTGGCTATTTATCCTCCCTGTTAAACAAAACCGCTCCATTTAATAGTAAGGCAGAAGTCATTGGCGATATCGAATGGATCCAGAATGGATTATTTAACCTGGGGACCGAGGTTTCTTCAAATTTTCTGACCGTTCGCTTCCTGGATATCCAAGTGCAGCGGCTCGAAAGCCGGATCGAAGAACTGACAAAACAGATGCCGCCGCAGACGAAATTCATCCTTTACTCAGGTGTGGAGGCTGCTACCTGGACCCATGTAGTAAGAGCCCAGGTCCGGCGGGCGGAACGAAGCTTCGTCCGGCTCCTGGAAACGATGCAGGAAACGAAGTACCCCCACTCCTACCAGTTTGTCAACCGGTTGTCGGACTACCTGTTCACCCTGGCCCGGTTTCTTAATCAGGAGCTCAACGGGATAGAGCTTGTTACGGTGATCTGGGATTAGGAATAACGCCTGACGTGAAGGCTCCGAAGCGCAATGGCTAAAGTGAATTACATGAAGTGGGCTGACGAAAAGAGCAGGGAGATCCTTAAAACCTAATCAAGGATTCCTGCTCTTTTCAGGCTCGGTTCCCTTACCGTTTATCCACACAACTTTGTAACCCCCCTACTTTAATTAAAAAATCGGGTTGCCGTTTTTCCATGGCTAAAATATCAGGCTCATTGGAATACTTCCCAAGTGCTTTCAACTCCACCCACTTCAGTTCCAGAGATTCATCCGATACCCGATAGTCCTCTGTATCAGCGACAAAAAGATATCTGATATCATAATGGAGATGTGCCTTTCCATCCTTTCCCTGTGGGAATGGGAATATGCTCAAGTTGAATATTTCCCGGGATACGGGGCTAAGACCTGTGATACCCGACTCTTCCAGCCCTTCCCGCCATGAGGCTTCAAAGGGCATTTCGCCAGGGTCGATATGCCCGCCGGTCTGCACCCATTTCTTCAGGCTCCGGTGATAGGTCAACAGGACCGCAGAGTGATCCCGATTAACGATCCAGGCACTGCACGTTATATGTCCCTCGGTATTATCCCGGCCGAACAGATTATCATTGGTTCGAATAAATTCCCGAAACCTCCCGGCAACTTCATGATCCTCGGGAAACCACTCTTCATACCTGACCAATTCATCCATCAGCTGCTGTTTTTTCAACATTAGCTCGTTCTTCACCATACTGCACCTCTCTCAGCCAGGCTCCTTTTGTTTCAGCCAGGAAGCTAAGGCTGACACTGAGTCCCTGCCCATGGCAGTCAGCCGTTTAATCCCATTATAGCTTATTCCAAAATTCCTTATCAAAAAATTAAAAAAAGAATATCCTGTTACAGATATTCTTGATTTCTGGTGGTCGACCAGGGGTTCGAACCCTGGACCCCACGATTAAGAGTCGCGTGCTCTACCAACTGAGCTAGTCGACCAGAAGGAACTGGCATCAACCTGCTTTCCCACACAGCTTCCCATGCAGTATCATCGGCACTGTAAGGCTTAACCATCGTGTTCGGGATGGGAACGGGTGTAGCCCTTACTGTCATAGACACCAGATATCAGCGAACTGACAAAGTCTATTATATTCACTAAAAAACCACCTGTCAACAGATTTTCTAAATGTTTTTAAAGATTTTCTAAATGTTTTTAAAGATTTTTCCCAAAGTTTTTCCCAAATGTTTTTAAAGATTTTCCGAAAAACTTAATGATGAATTTTCAAAAACTTAAAACCATTGAAATCACTCAACATTCAAAGTAAGAATACCTTTAGAACTGCTTCATTGCGCCCCAAAGCCTGGGATCCAGCTCCGGGACCAACTGTCCGCAACAACCGGAATAAACTGCCTCTGGAACCGGTCCGGACCAGATTTAGCAATCTGTCAAATTCCTTATGGTTAGGCTTGGATTAATTGTTGGTTTATCCCGATTCCCCTAACATATGCAATATTTAAGGACATTAAAAGGTGCCTGTAACGGTATTGTCACAGATTTCCGGCCATTGTATATGGTAAAATCAACCTATAAAGAATTAAGGGGGAACTGGAATTTGGATGATCTTTTCGAATTCTATATGCCTACTCGGATCGTGAGCGGTACAAACTGTCTTAATGAAAAGAGCAGATATTTGAAAAATTTAGGCAAAAAAGCGCTCATCGTTACGGGAGAACAATCAAGCAAGTTAAATGGATCCCTTGATGATGCGATTGAAGCCCTTGAAAAAGAAAACATTGGTTACAAAATTTTCGACAAAGTGGATGATAACCCTACCATCGACTTGATCCAGAATGTGTTTGATGAAAACGAAAGAGAACCCATCGACTTTGTCCTGGGAATCGGCAAAGGAGCTCCCATCGATGCCGCCAAGGCAATCGGGGTGCTCTTCAGAAACCGGGGCATAACCGCCGTTGAAGCTTTCAACATGAAGAACCTTAAGTCCATCCCAATCGCTGCTGTCCCCACTTCAGCCGGATCCGGCAGCGAAACCACACCCTTCTCGATCATCTCAGACCCCATTCTCAGGACAAAGAAGGACCTGGGGCAGGAGAGCTTCCCCAAAGTGGCTTACTTGGACTCCCGGTATGTCCTGAATACTTCCTTTGATGAAATGATGGTGAATGGGTTTGATGCGTTCAGCCATCTGGTGGAGGGCTATTTAAACAAATCCTCTTCGCTGTTGAGTGATACCCTGGCTGAAAGGGGCTTTATGATTTTTGGAGGACTGATGAATTCTTTCAGCAAAAAGGAACTTAGTCAATCCGACCGGGAAAACCTCTTGATCGCCTCATCCCTGGGGGGGATGGTCATTGCCCAGACGGGAACCAATCTGCCCCATGCCCTGGGTTATATCCTGACCTATGAAAAAGGGATGCCCCACGGCTATGCCACTGCCGCCATCTATAAGGGCTACCTGGAAATATACGAGGACAGCCAGAAGCTCAAGAAAATGCTGGCGATTTTAGGATTTCCCAACACCCGCGCCTTAACGGATTTTATCGATCAAACGGTTCCCTATAAGCTGAAACTGTCCGAAGCTGAGATCTCTCAGTTTACGAACCGGATGCTCATTAATCAGGGAAAATTGAAAAACCGGCCGGATAAGGCCAGTAAAGACCAAATCAGTGCCATGTACAGACGGGCGATCAGGTGATCGAACCGCCCTCCAAACAACCAGGGCATGTCCCCGGATGTCCCCGGATGTCCCCTGGTTGTTGCCCATCGTTTGATGTTCGTATCCAGACTGCTGGAAAGTGTAAAAAACCCTATGGTAGAAATCAGCGATCCCCATACTTTCAGCTGGAGCCAGCAAAGGAATTGATACTATGTGCGGAAGATTCAGATTGGAAATATCTCCAAAAGATATCATCGGCTTCTACAAATTGATTGAGCAGATCGACAAAAAATATAAGCGGGAGCAGGAAATCATCCAAGCAACCATGAATAAGGATCATTATCCCGGCTCGGTCACTGCCGCCATCAAAGGGGAAGGTGTCGCCTCCATGCTGTGGGGGTTCCCCTTGGATAAGAAGCTCGTCTTCAACGGCAGAAGTGAAAGTCTGGATGAAAAGATGATGTTCAAAAACCTGATAGCCTCCAACCGCTGTTTAATACCGGCCTCACTATTCTACGAATGGAAGGACAAGAAAAAATATACGATCAAGACGGAAGATCCATATTTCTTCATGGCCGGACTATACCGAAAATACCGGGATGAAAACGGCCGGGATGAGGACAGGTTCGTGATATTGACCACCGAGGCCGATCAGGTAATGCAGAAAATACATGACCGGATGCCGGTCATCATCGACAAATCCCAGCTTGGGGCTTATTTGGATGCAGCCACCCCCAAAGCGGCTGTCAAGTCCTTCTACCAACCCTGGAACAGAGGCCTTGCCATAGAGCTGGCCGACAACGAACAGATAACTTTTTTCTAAAGCAATTAAAATGATCATGGTCCGAATAAACCGGGAATCCCTGTTTATTCGGACCATGATTTCTATTATTCTTGTTCATTGTGATCTTTTTTAATTTTGCGATCCCGGTTTCAGATTCGACTTACTGCTCAAGGGCTACTGCTTGGTCTCCAGGTATTCGTCATATGTGCCTCGGAAATCAATGATTCCATCCTCGGTGATTTCAATGATCCGATTAGCCACCGTCTGGACAAATTGATGATCATAGCAGGAGAACAGGACAACGCCCTTAAAATCGATGAGCCCATCGTTGACTGCTGTGATGGACTCCAAATCCAAATGGTTGGTGGGCTGATCCAATATCAGCAGATTGGCAGATGACAGCATCATTCTGGACAGCATGCATCTCACCCTTTCCCCGCCGGACAACACCTTGGCCTTTTTCAGGGCTTCATCCCCGGAGAACAGCATCCTGCCAAGGAAGCCTCGGATGTAGGTCTCTGTCTGATCCTGGGAAAACTGCCGCATCCAATCCACCAGATTTAAATTATTGCCTTTAAAAAAGACCGTATTGTCCTTGGGCAGATAAGCCGTGGATATGGTAATGCCAAATCGGAAGCTGCCTTCATCGGGGGTTTCTTCTTCTGTCAGGATCTTAAACAGGGTGGTAATGGCGATGTCGGATCCCAGAAAGGCGACCTTATCCCCGCCCAGGACTGTGAAATTTAAATTATTCAGGACTTTTTCACCGTCCACAGTCTTCCCCAGGTTTTCCAGGAAGAGAATATCGTTGCCCGGCTCCCGCTCCGGCTTAAAGCCAACGAAGGGGTACTTGCGCAACGACACGGCAATGTCATCCAGGGTGATTTTATCCAGCAGCTTCTTTCTGGAGGTGGCCTGCTTTGATTTACTGGCATTGGCCGAGAATCTGGCAATAAAGTTTTGCAAATCCCTGATCTTTTCTTCCTTCTTTTTATTCTGATCTTTCATTAAATTCTGGGTAAGCTGGCTGGACTCATACCAGAAGTCATAGTTACCCATATAGATCCTGATTTTCCCAAAATCAACATCGCAGATATGAGTGCACACCATATTCAGAAAGTGCCGGTCATGGGACACCACGATGACGGTTCCTTCAAACCCGGCCAAAAAGTCCTCCAGCCAGGTGATCGCCTTAACATCCAGATTATTGGTGGGCTCATCCAGAATAAGGACGCCGGGCTTGCCAAACAGCGACTGGGCAAGGAGGACCTTGACTTTATCCGTATCCTCCAGCTCCGCTAGCGTTACATAATGACGTTCGGTGCCAATACCAAGGCCCTGCAGCAGCATGGCGGCTTCGGCCTCCGCTTCCCAGCCGTTCATGTCGGCGAACTCCCCTTCAAGGACTGCAGCCCTCATCCCATCCTCATCGGAAAAGTCTTCCTTGGCATAGATGACCTCTTTTTCCTTCATGATGGCATAGAGCTTTTGATTGCCCATGATGACAGTTTCCAGGACCTCCTTGTCGTCAAATTCATGATGGTCCTGCTGCAGGACTGACATTCTGGTGTTGGGGGCCAGGACCACCTCACCGGTATTGGGTTCAAGATCCCCGGACAATATTTTTAAAAATGTGGATTTGCCAGCTCCGTTTGCCCCGATGACCCCATAGCAGTTCCCCGGGGTGAATTTTAAATTAACTTCTTCGAACAGCTTACGGCCGCCGAACCTCAATCCCACATTATTTACACTGATCATTCAATTTCCTCACAATTTTATCTATTTACCCAAATGCATTTATTTTTTACACACAAATTTCATTATAGCATAATTACTGAACGCGTACAAAAAAGGAGGCTGCCCCCCTTTTCAACCTGCTGTTTCAGTCCCTAGGCCTGCAAAAACTTTTCTAAAATCGCATCCGCCTGAATTTTCAATGACTCCAAGGTCCCGTTGTTATCCACTACGGCATCCGTCTTTTTTACAATTTCCGCCACATCTTTTTCGGTATTATGGCCGGAGTCGGAATTGTTGGCAACCTCAGCCCCGTCCCGGGTAATCAGTCTGGACATGCGGTTGTCTTTTGACACTTCGATTCCCAGGGCCAGGAAGCCCCGACTGGTCCAGTAATCAAAATCTTTAAAGGTCCGGCCGCCGACGATGATGGGGATGGTATTCTTCTCCTGTCGAATTTTAGCGAACAAGGCATTTAAATCAGCGCTGTAGTTTTCACGGGAAAGCTGAAAGTCACCCAGGTTGTCGGAGAGCATTTTTGACAGGGCAAAATGATTCAATATGTCCATATCAATCTCCCGCAGCTTGTCTGCTGCCAGCTGCATAAAACCGCGTTCCAGGCCAAACCACTGAGGATCTACCTTGGTTACGGCCTTGATCACCCGGATGATATCCCCCAGCCCGTATTTCTTGATCCGATTGTCCTTCTCTATCAAATAATCAGCCAGGGTATCCTTGCCTGAGCCCATTTCCCCGAAAATAATGATTCCGTTATATCTCATATTTTACCTTCTCTTCCCAAATTTAATGCATCTGCATAGGTCACACTTCCGACATTGCAGTACCTGAGTTAATACCATTATAACAAAATCGAGAGAATCCAAAATACATTCTCTCGATTTCTCTATGATTGTCTTTACTTCCCTCTATTTGTCTCTGTTTATCCACATCTCTCACTGCTTTTCACGGTTTGCTCCATCCATGAGATCGGTTGACCCGGTTTGAGCTTCTCCCCGCTGCGCTGTGCCACAGCGCCCCACGGACCGGACCTATTTAAAAACCAGCCTGGCAAGGTGCTCCGCCATTTGCTGCAGATTCCGCCTCAGTCTGGCAGCCATGTTCAGTTTAATAAGCTCGCTGTCATAGGTATTTCTTAGATTCCGGAGGTAATGTGCCGATAAGTTCTCCTTGTAGCTATGTATTTGTTCGTCTGCCATGATTCTATCCCTCCTGGTTCTACGTCTTAGCTCATCATAACCGAGGGGAATTAAAATCCTATTAATATAAGGTTGTATTCAGGTTACGCCGAATCAGG
>CAZOTM010000106.1:0-7293 GCA_964582675.1 uncultured Clostridiaceae bacterium | reverse complement strand
AATAATGGAATTTGGCAAATATATAACAGATGGACAAGGGAGGGTGAACTCCCGCAGATTTTATAAAACAACTTGAAATCGTTTCGATTTATTAACTGATTTTTAAGGAGAGGCGGGAAATTTGTGCGATCCTTTAAATTACCCGTCGCCAGTAAACTGCGGAGACCCGATAAAATAAAGAATATCCAATGACTGTCGTTATTTTATTATCACGAGTGATGTTTTTTTGCCCACAGGGCAGTTCCTCAAGGCGCTAAAGGAAATATAAAACAATGGCGAATATTCGTTTTAATACAGATTTAGCCTTCATCGGCAAGTTGCCAAGGGGATGGCAGCTTTGGAAGAGATTATAATAAGAAAGCATTTTTGAAGGAGCGTCTGAAACGGCGCAGCTGAGGACAATCTGTTGCGCCGGGCGGTCTTTGATCCCGGGAATGGAGGTTTACAGATGGTGAATCATGGCTCAATCCTCCGCAAAAAAGACGGCACCCCCAAAATGGGGTGCCGTCCTTAAAAACAAGTTGGCTTAAATTAATGCCTGCGCATAATGTCATGGCAAGCCGCAACTGCTTAAGCGGCCTGCTCTTTTAATTTAGGCTCTCCGGCGAACATGAACTGGAGATATTTGAACAGGACATAGAGGACTAATACTAAGCTGAGGATCTCCTGGATGTTAACCAGGATGCCCATGCCCGGGATCGGGCTGCCGGCTTTGGTCAGGAATCCATTGGTCAGCTTGGCAGCCAGGCCGGATATGGCGAAGGGGAAGGTAAAGGAAGAAAACGCCGGATTAAACTTCATCATTAACAGCTTTGGCAGCTGAAGGACGGCATAAGCCCAGAAAAACAGGGAAAAGGCCAGGAGGATATAGACGATGGTCAGGTTCTTGGTGGGTGATCCGGCCATGTAGGCGGCCAGCAGGAGTGACCCGGGAGCAGCGAAGACAGTCAAAGTGGGTTTGGCCGGATCGGGGATCTCCTTCACCTTGAAGACCCGGTAGCTGACGACGGCAACCAGGATGAAGTAGGCTATAAAGGCAAACCAGAAAAGCATCATGCCCAGGGCGGTAGTACCATGGGGTGCGGCTGTCAAGGGTGCCACGGCAATGCCCACATAAAGGATGAACCAGGTGGGGAAAACTTTCTTGATGTTGAAGTTTTTCAGGAATTTAAGGCTGAACCAAACGATCAAGAGGACATGGAGGATCACACCCAGATACCACAGGATCATGCCAAAGGGCTTGAACTGGGCGATATAGGTGGACAATACCATGAGGGTCATGGGGAAGGTGGCCATGGTGCCTGCCACCACCGGGTTCTCCATGGCTTCCATGACCGGCTTGGACAGCAGCAGGAATTTGACAACCAGGAAGACAATGATGATTGCGGCAATGAGGCCTAAAACTGTTCTTAAGGGTTCCGAGTAAGACCTTAAGAGATTGCCCAGTGAAGCCAGTCCCAAAGCAGTTCCGGAAATGGGGATGGGGTATTTTTTTAATAGTTTCAATTTAACGCTCCTCCAAAAAAATAATCAGTACAGAAATAATATAGCACATTATCGAATCTGAAAGAAATAAATTTACACGATTTCTAAAACAAATTGCTATTACAGAATATATACCTTATAATGAAACGGAAAATACAAAATACCGTATTTAAAATTATTGATTAAGTGAGGTAGAAAATGGAAAAAATCAATACGGCAGACTACACGAAGGCGGAAATTCTGGAAAGAGTTAAAGCTGAATCAGAGGAATTGTTCCGCAGCGGAACCTTTTTCTGTTCCGAAGCGGTCTTGTCCACCATTAATAAGTACCTGGGCTATCCTTATGACCCATCCATTGTAAAAATGGCTTCTTCCTTCCCCATCGGCATGGGCAAGGCTCAGTGCCTGTGCGGAGCAGTCTCCGGCGGTCAGATGGCTTTGGGCATCGTATACGGAAGAAACCAGGGGGATAAGATGAATGAAAAGATGTTCCCGGTTTCCAAAGCCCTCCATGATTATTGTGTGGATGAATACGGCGCAACCTGCTGCCGGGTGATCACCAGACAGTGGGCGGGCGACAATTTCCAATCCGCGGAGAGAAAAGCCCACTGTATCCACATCACTGGGGATATGGCAGCATGGGTGGCTGAAAAGCTCATTGATGACGGAGAGATCCCGGTCAAAAACTAGACGGCGGAACGTATAAGTATGAATTTAAGAAAGAAAATGATAGAAAATAAAACCTGCCCTGGGGCAGGTTTTATTTGTCTAACGACAAATTATACTATAGGATATAATTAATATGAGGTAACGGGATGGGAAAGAGATATTCGCTGGAAGAAGTCAAAAAAATATTAAAAAGCACCGGCGAAGCGGCGGGATTGCCCTGCAATCATATCCCTGTGGAAATATCCACCCGGATGAAACGGACCTACGGGGTGTTTTTATTCAAAATCGAAAATGGCAGGATCCTGCCCCTGGCCTTTCGGTTTTCCGAGAAGCTTTTATCCGGCGATTATTCCGACGAACTGGTGGAAAATACCATCAAACATGAGTATGCCCATTTTTATACCACTCTGGTAACCGGGGAAAACCACATGCATGACAGCTATTTCAAAGCCGTCTGTAAAAAGCTGGGGATCCCGGGGGATACGAGGTTTCAGGGCTGCCACCAGGAGGAGATCAAAAACGGCTACAAGATCCACTGCTCAAAGTGCATGAATGAGGTGGCCAGGCGAAGGCGCCGGGATGCCACCAGAGTCCTGGTTGGGAAATACCTGTCTGGCTGCTGCAGCGCCAAACTTCTAGCCAGGAAAGACCGGTTTTGAACCGGATCCTTAAATTCTAATTCATCATGGATTCGAATATTCGAGTCCGCTTTTTATAAGCGCTTTTGTAAAGGTTCGCAAAAAAGTCGTACTCATAATAGTTGGAAGCAGCTTTGACAGGCACCGGGCTTTTAATGAAAAAACAACCAAACGAAAATCTGCCAAACCAAAATCTGCCAAACGAAAATCTGCCAAACGAAAATCTGGCCAATCAATATTCATTAATTAGGAAAGAAAAAATAATATTAAGAATAGAAGGAGAGTAATTATGCTTAAACTGGACTTAACCAAAACGATCGGAGCGGTGACCGAAGATGAATTGGGGAACATGGCACCCTATGCCAAACTGGCTTTGCAGTCAGCGGTAGACAAGACCGGGCCGGGCAATGAGTTCTTGGGCTGGGTGAAACTGCCGGTGAATTATGACCAGGCAGAATATGCCAGGATCAAGGCGGCCGCTGAAAAAATCAAGGCTGATTCCGATGTCTTTGTGGTCATAGGCATCGGCGGATCCTATTTGGGAGCCAAAGCCGCAGTGGAGATGCTCACCCATGCGTTCTTGAACAATGTTCCCAAGTCCAAGCGCAAGGGCACTGAAATTTACTTCCTTGGACAGAATATGTCAGCCGACTATATGAATGATTTCCTGGAAGCCATCGAGGGCAAGGAAGTCTCTGTCAATATCATCAGTAAGTCGGGAACAACCACTGAACCAGCCATTGCCTTCCGGATCATGAAGAAATACATGGAGGAAAAATATGGCAAGGCCGGCGCCGCCAAACGGATCTATGCCACCACGGATAAAGCCCGGGGCGCTTTGAAAACCCTGTCCGATGCAGAAGGCTACGAGACTTTCGTGGTTCCCGATGACATCGGCGGCAGATACTCAGTATTGACCGCAGTTGGGTTATTGCCCATGGCCGCTGCCGGAATCGATATCGACGCTTGCATGGCTGGAGCCAAGAGTGCCATGGATGAATACACCAAGGATGATTTTGCCTCAAATGACGCCATGAAATATGCAGCCGCCAGAAATATCCTTGCCGCCAAGGGCAAAGACATTGAGATCCTGGTCAACTACGAGCCTTCCCTGCAGTACTTCTCCGAATGGTGGAAACAGCTCTACGGAGAGTCTGAAGGCAAAAACGGCAAGGGTATTTTCCCGGCATCCGTCAATTTCACCACGGATCTCCACAGCATGGGCCAGTTCATTCAGGACGGCAAGCGAAATCTGTTCGAAACAGTCATCAAGGTTGAAAATCCCAAACGGAATTTCGTCATTGAAGCCGATCCCAACGACCTGGATGGGTTGAATTTCCTGGCGGGAAAATCCATGCATGAAGTCAATGCCAATGCCTTCAATGGTACGTTGCTCGCCCACAATGACGGCAATGTTCCCAACCTGATCATATCCCTGGACCGGACCGATGAGGAGCATTTCGGCCGCCTGGTCTACTTCTTCGAAATCGCCTGCGCCATCTCAGGCTACCTCCTGGCCGTCAATCCGTTTGATCAGCCTGGGGTAGAGGCCTACAAGAAAAATATGTTTGCCCTCCTTGGCAAGCCTGGCTATGAAGAGCTTAAAAACCAGCTTGAGGAAAGACTCTAAAAAAGTTCAAAGGGATCGAGGGATCAAGAAATAACCGGATCTTGAACAATCGGATTATGGAATGACCGGGTCATGGGATCCTGGAATAAGTAAATAATGAAACAACCAATTTAATTAACGAAATAACGGATAGAGCCTGATTATTCCCAATTTTAATAGTCAGGTTCTATTCAGTGGATCAAAAATGAGCCGGAACAGGCCTGGGAGGAGGAAAAGGGTGGAGCGGATCGACAAAATACTGGCGAATTCGAAAATCGGTTCCCGCAAGGAAGTCAAGGAACTCATCAAACAGGGTCGGGTGAAGGTTGATGGGGTGACGGTGAAAGCCGCTGACCGTCAGGTGGACGTGGCCACCAGCCGGATCGAGATCGATGGAGTGGTCCTGGACTATAAAAAGTATATCTACCTCCTGATGAATAAACCGGCAGGGATCCTGTCGGCAACGGAGGACAACTTCGGCGAAACTGTGGTGGACCTCCTGACGGCGGCGGAGAAGAAGTACGCCCCCTTTCCCGCGGGCAGGCTGGATAAGGATACCACCGGATTGCTGGTTTTGACCAACGACGGTGAACTGAACCACCGCCTGATTTCGCCAAAATGGGAGATCGACAAAGTTTATCAGGCAGTGGTTGAACAACCCATCAGGGACGGTGATGTCCTCCGGTTTGCCGGGGGGATTGTAATCTCTGAAGGTTACCGGTGCAAAGCTGCCGGGTTAAGGGCTTTGGATGAGACGGGGACGCTGGTTGAGGTCATCATCCATGAGGGCAAGTTCCACCAGGTCAAGCGGATGTTTGAAGCCCTTGGTAACCGGGTCCTGCAATTGAAACGGGTCAAGTTTGGACCCCTCCAATTGCCTGTCGATCTGCCAGAGGGCAGTTACCGTGAGCTCCGTAAGGATGAGCTGGAAGCGCTCCTTCATGCCACGGAACTTGCCAGATGAATTGAAACAATGACAGGCAACGATTCTCATTTCGGGAAACATGCGAAGATCTGCGGCAGCGGGCATTGACTGCCTGACCAAATGCACCACCGCTTTCGGGTGGGGAAATAGAACGGCAGTACGAATTTCTTCAATTGTGGTATACTTAAAGGGTGAGAAAAGAGGTAAGAACATGTCAACTGATTATAAGAATTTATTAAACGACAAACAATATGAAGCATGCATCACCACCGAAGGACCGCTGCTGATTTTAGCGGGGGCCGGTTCCGGCAAAACCAGGACCGTGACCCACCGGATCGCATATCTTTTGGAAGCCAAAAACGTTGCTCCCTGGAGCATTTTAGCCATAACCTTCACCAACAAAGCGGCGGCGGAGATGAAGTCCCGGGTCAAGACCCTGGTGGGGGATGCGGCAGATTCCATGTGGATCTCCACCTTCCACTCATCCTGCCTGCGGATTTTGCGCCGGGATATCGACAAATTGGGCTTTCGCAAGGATTTTTCCATATATGACACCTATGATCAAAAATCCCTGATCAAGCAGTGCATGAATGAATTGAACATTGGGGATAAGGAGTTCTCGGAGAAGGATTTTATGAAAGCAATTTCCTCCGCCAAGGATTCTTTGATCGATACGGACAAATATTTGGAGCTCAATCTGGGCAACTTCCGGAAGCGGAAAGTTGGGGAAGTCTACCAGCTCTATCAAAGAAAGCTCAGCCAGAATATGGCCCTGGATTTTGATGATATCATCATGCTCACCGTGAAGCTCTTCAAAATGTATCCGGAAACCCTGGATTTCTATCGCAAGAAGTTTAAATATATTTTGGTGGATGAATATCAGGATACCAACAAGGCCCAGTACGAACTGATCTATCTCCTGGCCGGCGAACACCACAACCTTTGTGTGGTGGGGGATGACGACCAAAGCATCTATAAGTTTCGGGGGTCGGACTTAAGGAACATCCTGGAATTTGAGAAGGATTATCCCGATGCCCGGGTGATCAAGCTGGAGGCGAATTATCGGTCCACCGCCAATATCATCAGCGCCGCCAACGCAGTGATCAAAAACAACTCCGCCCGAAAAGCCAAGACCATGACCGCCAGCCGGGACACCGGAGATAAGATCAAGATCTATCGGGCTTTTTCCGATAATGACGAGGGGACGTTTATTTCCAAGGAGATCGCGAAACTAGCTGCCGACGGCCGGAACTGGAATGAATTTGCCGTCCTCTACCGGACCAACGCCCAGTCCCGGATTTTTGAAGACAGCTTCATGCGCAATGGCATCCCTTACCGGCTCCTGGGGGGGCTGAAGTTTTACGACCGGAGGGAGATCAAGGATGTCCTGGCCTATGCCAGGATCCTGAACAATCCCTTTGACGAGGTGTCCTTAAGGCGGATTATCAATGTGCCCAAGCGGGCCATCGGCGATGCCACGGTGGATAAAATCTCCCAGCAGGCCTTCGACACCGGTGTCAACATGTATGACATCATTATGGACATTGAAGAATACGGCATCTTATCCGGACGGGCCCTCCATTCGGTGGTGGAGTTCAGAAATCTCATCAACACTCTGATGACCGACTCGGTGGACCAAAGCGTCCAGGAGACCTTGAGCGAGATTTTGGATAAAACCGGCTACCTGCGGGACTATGTCAAATCCAGAAATCCCGAAGACCTGAGCCGGGTGGAGAATATCGAAGAGCTCATCAACGCAGCCGCCAATTATGACCTGGCAGAAGCGGGGACCCTGCAGGGATTCCTGGAGGACGTGGCCTTGATCTCGGATGTGGATAAATATGACGATGAAGCGGATGCAGTGGTCATGATGACGGTCCATACGGCCAAAGGACTGGAATTTCCCGTGGTGTTCATGGTGGGGATGGAAAATGGGCTGTTCCCAGGGACCCCATCCTTTGAGGATC
>CAZOTM010000105.1:0-7315 GCA_964582675.1 uncultured Clostridiaceae bacterium | reverse complement strand
ATTTCGGAATAAAATGGTAAGTCAATTGGACGACAAAATGGGCCGGCAGAAGCACTCAACTTGTTAATGATGGAGAAATTCCTGTATATAGCGCAAATGTGTTTGAACCTTTCGGTTATATCAATGAGCGGCTGATTAATGACTTTGATATCCCCTCGGTGCTATGGGGAATTGACGGGGACTGGCAAGTAAGCTATATGCCAGCAAACATAGAGTTTTATCCGACAGATCATTGCGGAGTTTTGCGTGTACTTACTGACGACATACAACCTCGATGTCTGGCATGGGTGTTGGATAAGGCTGGAAAAGAGCGTGGATTCACGAGATCTCTTCGCGCTTCTATTGACAGAGTAAAACGGCTGACAGTAGAGCTACCTCCTATCGATAAACAGCGTGAAATTGCGGAAAAAGTATTTGAGTATGAGAACCTAATCGCTGAAAAGAAGTCAAGGCTTGATGAACTCGAAAAAGAAAGGCAGAAAGTGTTGGATGAGCATCTACAGTAACAACGAGGTGGATTTTAAAGTAGAAATGTAGCTCAGTCTTTACTTTCAAGTCTCCGCTTGAAGAGAGTCGGTCAAAAATTTACTTGTTTTCGTAAATCCCTAAGTTGAACTCCCTTTTTAGGGGCTGTTATTTTTTTATCGAAATAAGCGAATTTATAAAATAAACATGTTTACTTTTCTGGAACTGTTTTGTATAATGAATCCATCAAATAGAATTTTGAGGGGGAAAACACATGAAACTTGAACTGGCCAATTATTTGGTCAAGGATGTGGTCTTTGGAGACCGTACCTTTTTCAAAGGCGGCACACTGACCATTTCGAAGGAAGAGGCAATTCGATTTATCCGGGAGGATGAGCACATCACCCAATGCGATATCCAAATCGCCAAACCCGGTGACTCCATCCGGATCGTGCCGGTGAAGGAAGCCGTCGAACCAAGAGCCAAAACCGATGGCCGGCCGGCGTTCCCAGGCATTACCGGGGATGTGGTCCAGGCCGGAACAGGCCGGACAAACTGTCTGAAGGGGGTTTCTGTGCTGGGGGTTGGCCAGCATTGGGGATCTTTTGGTGACGGGATCATCGACATGGCGGGGGAAGGTGCAAAACTGACCCATTTCTCCCAATTGATCAATATCTGCCTGGTGTGTGACACCGATGAACTATTTGAACAGCGGGAGCAACAGAAAAAGAACCATGCCATTCGCTGGGCGACCCATCGGCTGGCCGAATATCTGGCTCTGTGCATCGGGAAAGAAACTGAAGATGAACTGGTTTCATTTGAACTGGGTTCGATCCGCAACCGGGAGGCTGCCATTGAAAAGCTGCCTGCCATCGTTTATGTCATGCAGCCCCAGTCGCAGATGGAAGAAATGGGCTACAACACCCTGCTTTACGGCTGGGATCTGAATCACTTTATCCCCAGCCTGGTTCATCCCAATGAAGTCCTCGATGGAGCCCTCATTGACGGTTCCTTCATGCCCTGCTCATCCAAGTGGTCCACCTATGACTACCAGAACAATCCGGTGATCCAAAGACTCTACGGGGAACATGGCAAGACTTTGAATTTCCTGGGTGTGATCATGTCCAACCTGAACGTTTCTCTGGAACAGAAGCAGCGCTCCGCCCAGGCAGTGGCCAAGCTGGCCAATATCATGGGCGCCGACGGTGCGATATTGTCTGAGGAAGGCTACGGCAATCCGGATGCCGATTTCATCGCCTGTTTTGTGGAACTGGAAAAAGCCGGCGTCAAAACCGTTGGCTTAACCAATGAATGCACCGGCCGCGACGGCAAGAGCCAGCCCTTGGTTGTATTGGACGAACTGGCCAACGCCATTGTTTCCACCGGCAATGTCTCGGAATTGATCGAGCTGCCAGCCATGGACCTGGTAATCGGCGAACTGGCAGCAGCGGGACGGGACGGGTTATCCGGCGGATGGGCCTTCGATGAGCTCCTGGGGCCAACGGTCCGTGAAGACGGCAGCATTATCATAGAAAACAACAGCACCTTCTGCGGCGACCGGATCATTGGATGGTCACCCAAGACCATGAAAGAGTTTTAGGAGAAAAATGATGAAAAAAGTTCTTTTATATTTGAATCAATTTTTCGCCGGGATCGGCGGAGAAGATATGGCAGATACCGCTCCTGAGTTTAGAGCGGATATCAAGGGCCCGGCTCTGGCTTATCAGGCGTTGTTGAAGGATGAGGAGATCATCGGGGCGATCATTTGCGGTGACAACTACATGGGATCCAATACAGAAGCCGCCCTGGCGGAAATCGACGGGCTTTTGGAAGGCAAAAGCTTTGACATTCTCCTGGCCGGACCGGCTTTCCAGGCAGGACGCTATGGCGTTGCCTGCGGAACGGTGGCCAGACACATTCAAGCTAAGTACCATGTACCAGCCGTCAGTTCCATGCATGAAGAAAATCCCGGAGTGGACATGTTCAAGCAGGATCTTTATATCCTCCCGGGCGGACGGAGTGCGGCAGCCATGAAACATGATGTGGCAGCCGTGGTCAGTCTGGCTAAACGGATCTTGAAGGGTGAGACCATGATCCCCCAGGAAGAAGGCGGATTCTTTGTCCGCGGCATCCGGCACCAGGTTTGGCTGCCCGATGGCCGTCCGGCGGTGGACCGGGTCATCGACATGCTGCTGAAGAAAGTCAACGGGCAACCCTATGTGACCGAGCTGCCCATTAAGATCAAAGCCAGGATCCCGGTGGCGCCGGCCATCAAAGATCTTGCCAGGGCAAACATTGCACTGGTAACCACCGGGGGAATTGTACCGGTTGATAATCCGGACCGGATCCAATCCGCATCGGCAACCCGTTGGGGCAGGTATGACATTTCTGCCATGGATCGTTTGGAATCCGGAAAATTCAAAACCATCCATGCCGGCTTTGACCCGGCAGCGGCTGACGCCGATCCCAATGTGGTCATCCCGGTGGATGCCATGAAGCATTTTGAAAAAGACGGAGTCATCGGCAAACTGCATCCCTTCTTTTATTCCACCGTCGGTACCGGCACTACAGAAAATGAGGCCGCCCGCATGGCCAAGGAAATGATCCCTCACCTTCGTGAAGACGGTGTGGATGCCATCATCCTCACCAGTACCTGAGGCACCTGCACACGTTGCGGTGCAACGATGGTAAAAGAATTTGAAAAAGCCGGCTTCCCGATTGTTCAGATGTGCAATCTGGTCCCGGTGGCCACTACAGTAGGCGCCAATAAAATCGTCCCGACGATCTCCATCCCCTATCCCCTGGGCGATCCCGCTACCTCCAAGGAAGCCCAGTGGAAGCTGCGCCTGTCCCGTGTCAAAACCGCCTTGGAAGCGCTGACCGATGATATTACTGAGCAAAAAGTCTATACGGTGAGATAATATGGATAGAAACCATACGACACCTGCCCCAGGGGGGAAAAAACCAAACCAAACGGTTTTCTTCGTTTCCCTGGCCATCGTACTGGCCATCTCGGTGGTCGGACTGTTCTTCACCAAATCCTTTGGCGAGGCAATGAACCAGATCCTGCAGTTCCTTGAAGTCAAATTCGGCTGGCTCTATTTATTGTCCATGCTGTTATTTGTCATCGTGGCAATCTGGATCGCCTTTTCCAAGTACGGCAGGATCAAGATCGGAGCCGACGATTCCGTCCCGGAATTTTCCACCAAGTCCTGGTTTGCCATGCTGTTTGGTGCAGGCATGGGCATCGGATTGGTCTTCTGGGGGATTGCCGAACCTTTGTCCCATATCGTGGCACCCATGGCAGGCATCGTCCCGGGGAGCAATGAAGCGGCCTCCTTTGCCATCCGCGCTTCCTTCAAGCACTGGGGGTTTCACCCCTGGGCCGGGTATACCATCCTGGGGCTGGCCTTGGGATACTTTCAGTACCGTAAAAACTATCCGGGTCTGATCAGCTCGATTTTCACCCCGCTGATCGGGGAAAAGGGCGTCAAGGGACCCATCGGCAAGACCATCGACATCCTGGCGGTGTTTGCCACCGTGGCCGGTGTGGCCACCTCCCTCGGCCTTGGCACCATGCAGATCAATTCCGGCTTGAACTATGTATTTGGAATCCCGGCGAACAAAACTGTCCAGGTCATCATCATTGCCGTCATCACCGTGATTTTTATCTGGACGGCGGTATCCGGGATTGAAAAGGGCATTGCCCTGTTGGGGGACATCAACCTCTACCTGGCAATCACCCTCCTGGCAGTCAGCTTCCTGGTAGGTCCCAAGCTCCTGACCATGAATACCTTCACGGAAGGGATCGGCAGCTATATCCAGAATTTTTTCATCGATTCTCTCCATTTGAACCTCTTGGCGGAGAATAGCTGGATGAATGGCTGGACCGTGTTCTACTGGGCCTGGTGGATCGCCTGGGCACCCTTTGTCGGCTCCTTCATCGCCCGGATCTCCAAAGGCCGCACCTTTAAGGAATTCATTCTTGGGGTCACCGTGGCCCCAGCGTTGACCTCCCTGGTCTGGTTTGCCATTTTCGGCTCCATGAGTATCGATATGGTATCCAAAATGGGGCTGGAGAAAATGGCCCAAGTGGCCAAAAGTCCGGAGACGGCGCTGTTCCAGGTATTCGCCAACTATCCCCTGGGTTCGGTCCTGTCGATCATCGCCATCTTCCTCCTCATCACCTTCTTTGTGACCTCAGCCAACTCAGCCACCTTTGTCCTGGGGATGTTTACCCAGGGGGGTGACTTGAACCCCTCCAATTCGAAGAAGATCATCTGGGGACTCATTCAGTCCGTGCTGGCCACCACCCTGTTATTAGCCGGCGGACTGCTGCCCTTGCAGACCGCATCGGTCATAGCAGCCTTCCCCTTCATTTTCATCATGATCCTGGCCATCGTGTCGCTGTTAAAAGCCCTTCGCGAGGAAGACCTGGAGAAGATTGAGGAAAATTACCGCCTTGCCGACAGGCAGGGGAAACTTAAGTAAACCAAATATTCAACCCACCGGGAGAGCAATACGGATTGTTCTCCCGGTTTTTGCCGTTCAGCCAGTGGCAATCCAGGCAATTCTCCCAAAAGTTAAGCGGCACAGGTTTACCAAAAGTTAAGTGGCACAGCCTTTCCATTGAAAAAATCAATATTTTCGTATAGTATATTAAACATATCTGTTTAAAAGTTCTGTTTGAACAGATGTGTTTGAACAGATGTGTTTGAACAGTTTTGGTTGAAAAGTTCTGTTAAAAGGATCTGTTTAAATTGATCAGTTTAAACCGCTTTGATTCAATCGATTGGTTTTTTGGGTCAACAATCTGGCAGGTATGAACATACTGATGCTTAAATGGACAGCCCTGATAAGCCGGTTCAATGAATTTTACTCGATCGGTCCTCGATGGGACCTTGATCGGTGAATCGCTTAAAACCGAACCATATTACGAAGGGGCCTGATCAAACCCGGGTCTGCGGATTGTGCCAAATTGCTCTTCATGACCGAAGGGAGAACATGTGATTAGATTTGAAAATGTCTCGAAAAATTATGATATCAACGGCAAAGACGAAGTCATCATCGATGATATCAACTTATGCATCAACAAGCAGGATATTTTTGGGATCGTCGGTGAGACCGGCAGCGGCAAATCCACGATTTTAAGGATGATGACCGGCTTTATCGAACCCGATGCGGGCAATATCTACCTCATGGGGCAAAAGCTGGATCGGTCTTCCCGCCATGAATTGGTGAAGGAGACCTCCATGATTTTCCAGAGCTTTAACCTCCTGGGGAATTTGAATGTCCTGGACAATGTCCTCCTGCCAGCCAAGCTGCGCAAAGGGGATAACAGGGAGGATACCCGGATCGGCAGGGAACTGCTGGCCTTTGTCGGCCTCTCCGACTATGAGACTGCCTATATCCGGAGCCTGTCCGGCGGACAGAAACAGCGGGTTGCCATTGCCCGGTCCCTGATGACCAAGCCAAAGCTGATATTCTGCGACGAGCCGACTTCAGCTCTGGATGAAAAAATGAGCTATGAGGTACTCAAGATCTTAAAGGAGGTCAACGAACGCTTCCATGCCACCATCGTATTGGTCTCCCACAACATCTCGGTGATCAAAGCCGTCTGCAACCGGGTCGCCATCATTGAGGACGGCAGGATCGCCGAGGTCATCGCTTTAACCAGAAAGCCCATGGCGCCGGTTTCCTATAAGGAGGCGTTTTTGAATGGTTGATCGCTACCTGGAGGTCTTTGGCAAATTCCAGAGCCAATTCATCAAGGCTTTGTTGGAAACGGCGGAAATGATGCTTACCGCCATGGTCATTACCCTCTTTACAGGGCTGGTCCTGGGATTTATATTGTTTATTACACGCTCCGACGGGATCTACCGGAACAAACCGGTGTATTTTATCCTGTCCGGCTTCATCAACATCACCCGATCCGTTCCGTTTATTTTGTTCATCATCGTCATGATCCCCTTTAACCGGATGATCTTGGGCAGCGGGTTTGGCGTCAATGCCTCCAAAATCCCGTTGAGTTTGATCGGCATCGCCACCTTTGCCCGATTTACGGAAAAAGACTTATTGGACGTCACGAAGACCATCTACGAGACTTCCTATGCCCTGGGGGCCAGCACGGTGCAGTATTTTACCCATTTCCTCCTGAAGGAAGCCCGGTCCGGACTGATCCTAAGCTTTGCCTCCACCACCATCAGCCTCTTGTCCTATTCCACGGTCATGGGCATCATCGGCGGCGGCGGTCTGGGATATCTGGCCATCAGCGAGGGCTACCAGAACTTTAATTACGAACTCATGTGGATCATCATCATCACTATGGTGTTGATCGTCCAGCTGGTTCAAACCACAGGCAATCTATTAGCAAAAAAATATGACAAAAGATGAGGAGAAGTTAACCATGAAAAAAATTGTTGCAACACTATTGGCCTTGGGCTTGACCGTATCGATGATCGGCTGCAGCCCATCCGCACCAGCGACTACGGCAGCGGGTACCGCTGCAGGTACCACCACTGCAGGCACCACTGCCGCAACTACCACAGCCGTTCCCAAAGACCTTCAGGTGATCAACGTGGGGGTGGCCTTCTATCCCATGAAGGATCTCCTGACCCTGATCCAGGACGACATGAAAGCCGACGGTTACGACTTGAAGATCAACGAGTTCACCGACTACCAGGCCCCCAACAACCTGTTGAAAAACAAAGAATTGGATGCCAACATGATCCAGCATGATTATTTCCTGCAGTCCTTCAACAAGGCCAACAGTTCGGATCTGGTCACCGTACAGCCCCTTTACCACGCCACTTTTGCGATCTACGCCAAGGACTACAAGTCTGTGGATGAG
>CAZOTM010000104.1:0-7318 GCA_964582675.1 uncultured Clostridiaceae bacterium | reverse complement strand
GCAATCTGAAAAAAGCTTCCTCGGCTGCCAGGTTTAAGGCTTTTGTCCCGATGCCCCGGTTCCACATACCTTCATCGCCAATGACAAGAACGATTTCGCAGTCGGCCCCCTTGGCTACCAATTTGAGATAGCCTACGGAGCGGCCATTATGTTTGATCATGTAGAAATTCCCGCCATTACAGAACAGATGGGTAACGATCGGGCAGGTGGTATATTGGATGGTGCGTTTAATCTCCCGCCCAACTCCCTTGCCTTCCGAAATATATCTGGTGACCACATCATTTTCCAGCCAATCGGCAATTTTGTAAGCATCTTCGAGAAATATTTCGTCATCGAGTGTGACGGTGCTGTTCAAAATCTTTCCCTCCATCTCTTAGTTGATTCCTGTTACCATAGCATGAAAGAATGATCTTTTCATTGCTTGATTCTTTGGAAAAAGCATTTTAACTCGAAAACTCAGTCAAAATCTCCATTTTCCTCGCCTTTTCTCCCTTAACTCAAGGTTTTTCAGTCTATATTTAGCTTTTATTAAGTAATTTGAAAATTATTGAATAAACGGCAACTTTTCCAATTTATTGCGACTTTTCCTCAATTTTCCCGGAGAATATTTTAGTTTTCAAAAATTTACCGTCCTCCTGTCAGGGACGACCAAAATCATTGGCCAGATGACCGACAAAATCAAAGGATGGACCAGCCCAGGAAGAAAATAATCTGAAAAGAAAATAATCTGAAAAGAAAAAGATTTTCACCGCTGCTAAAGTGAAAATCTTTTTCCTTAAATGGTTTAGACTTTGATCGTTGGATTTTTGGCCGGCTTTATCCTTAAGACCTTTCCCTGCACAGCCTGGTCTCATTTCATCAAGCAGACCCGGCTGTGGCAGCTGATGGCAGATTGCAGGCTTATCTCATGAACAATGGAGCAAAGACCAGTGATATGATGGTCATCAACTTGATGAGGATATTTATGGATGGCCCTGAGGTATCCTTGAAGGGGTCTCCGACTGTGTCCCCAACAACGGCCGCCTTGTGGGCATAGGATCCTTTGCCGCCGTGCTGTCCGCTTTCAATGTATTTCTTGGCATTGTCCCAGGCCCCGCCGGCATTGGCCATCATGATGGCCAGCAGTACGCCTGCCACCAATGCACCGGCCAACAGTCCGCCCAGGGCAGCCTTGCCCAGGGTGAAGCCGATGAAAACCGGAGTGATTATGGCGATGAAGCCCGGTGCCAGCATTTCCTTGACCGCATGCTTGGTGGAAATGGCAACGCACTTGGCATAATCAGGCTTGGCAGTCCCTTCCATAATCCCGGGGATCGCCTTGAACTGGCGTCTGACTTCCTTGATCATTTCTTCGGCTGCCCGGCCGACTGAATCCATAGTCAGGGCCGTGAACAGGAATGGCAGCATACCGCCAATCAAGAGGCCGATGATGACCATGGGGTCCAATAGTGAGATGACTTCCAACTTGGCGACTTGTGAGTAGGATGAGAACAAAGCCAGGGCTGTCAGGGCAGCTGAACCAATGGCAAAGCCCTTGCCGATGGCGGCTGTTGTATTGCCCAGGGAGTCCAGGGTGTCGGTTATGGCACGGACGTCTTTGGGCAGCTTGCTCATTTCAGCGATACCGCCTGCATTGTCAGCCACGGGACCATACGCATCCACTGAAACGACCATGGCGGTGGTAGAAAGCATGCCAACTGCGGCCAAAGCGATTCCGTAGAGGCCGGCGAACATGAAGGCTACCCAAATACCCAGACAGATAATCAGGATCGGGCCGACCGTTGAAAGCATGCCGACACTAAGACCGGAGATGATATTGGTTGCCGCCCCGGTTTCAGACTCTGCCGCAATTTTCTTGACAAAAGAATATCCGTCCGACGTATAGATTTCCGTTACTTTTCCGATCAACACACCGACAACGATTCCGGCAGCAATGGCATAAGCCGGCTGAAGGGTGTTGAAACTGAACTGGCTTAATGCAAATGCAGCGATCAGGACAATGGCGCTGGAGAGATAAGTCCCCATATTTAATGCCTTAGCCGGATCTTTGCCGCCTCTGACATTCATAATTCCGATCATGGATGCCAATATACCCACAGCTGAGATCAGCAGCGGGAAAATGGAGCCTTGTAAAACCGGCACATCGAAGGGCTGGCCGAAGGTTGGCGTAATTGTAGTGATGGTTATTGCCAATGTGATGGCTGAAACGATGGATCCGACATAGCTTTCGAACAAGTCCGATCCCATACCGGCAACATCCCCCACGTTGTCACCCACATTATCCGCGATGACCGCTGGATTTCTCGGGTCATCCTCGGGGATCCCGGCCTCCACCTTGCCGACCAGGTCAGCTCCGACGTCAGCTGCTTTGGTATAAATGCCGCCGCCAACTCTGCCGAACAGGGCTACGGTTGAAGCGCCCAAACTGAAACCGGTGATAACATTGTAGGCATCCACACCGAGAAAAATCAAACTGGCGCCGATCCCGAAGAGGCCAAGGCCGGCTACGCAGAGCCCCATGACCGCACCAGACCGGAAAGCGATTTGCAGGGCTCTCCCGATACCATGGGTCTCAGCTGCTCTGGCGGTTCTTACATTCCCCATGGTGGCAACATTCATTCCGATGGCTCCTGCCAGTGTTGACAGCACGGCACCAAACAAAAAAAGTCCCCCTGTAAGGAAATCGATCCCCAATCCAATGATCAGGAACATTACAGCTAAGACTGCCACCATATAGATATATTCCTGTTTTAAAAATGCAATGGCTCCCTCTCGGATGTAGCCGGCAATTTCTTTCATTCGTTCACTGCCCGCATCCTGTTTTTTAACCCAACCAGTTAAAAATAATGCTAAGACGATAGCCAGTATTCCTACGGCCGTTGATCCATAGATCCAATTGTTCATACTAGTATTCCCTCCCTGATATCTGTTGAAACAAGCATATACTAAATTATATAAGAAAAAGAGCCTTGGTAAAGCATTGTTAACTTTACCACAAAATATTTTTTAAAATGTTTTCAAGAAATCCGTTCCATTTCAAAGTAATAGTCCGGCAAAATTTGAATATCTTCGAATTTTCCAGCCATATTCAGCATTTTATTGAGGATTTAATATTTTCGCCTTGACTGCTGCCATTAACTAATAAAAGCAAACCCATCGAATTATGCTGCAATGCCCGCTCTTCACTGAACAATCCTGATGATCAGACCTATTTTAAAATGTCCTTTACCTGTTTCAGTATTTTTGCAGCTTCCGCTGCCGGGTCCTCGGCTTTCATGATAGCCCCTGATAAGGCGATTCCCGCTACTTTGCTGCCCCGTAATATTTCCAGATTCGTGTTATCCAGGCCGCCGATGGCAACTACCGGCAACTGGCTTTCCCGGCAAATTTCATCGATAGTCCAAAGAGGCGTGACCATTGCCTCGCTTTTAGTATCGGAGCCGTAAATCGCTCCGCTGCCGATATAGTCCGCTCCGTCTGCTCGGGCTTGCTTCCCAAGCTCCACGGTTTTTGCCGTGCACCCGATGATGAAGTCGCTCCCCAAAATTTTCCGTGCCGCTGCAACCGGGATATCCGCCTGGCCGAGATGGACACCGTCGGCATGAGATGCCAGGGCGATATCGATCCGATCATTGATGATCAGCGGTACACCATATCGGTGGGCCAGTTCTTTCAGCCGTACTGCCCGCCGCAAAAATTCCCCGGATGGCAGAGTTTTTTCCCGCAGCTGGATCAATGTCACGCCGCCCTTTAATGCTGCCTCGCACTTTTCCATCAATTCATCCTCAGTCAGCCCGGAACTGTCCGTAACCAGGTAAAGACCAAGATCAAATTTTTTCATAGATCACATCGACCTCCTTCAGATCCGTTTTCTTAACCGTTTTTCCCATAGTTCTATTTTACTCCCTATTGCATGGAGACTACAGATATTAATATAGAAAGAAACTTACTCACTTTCACACAGGTAGATATCGACCCGGCAGGCCCGTATAGGCTGCTGTCCAAGCAACTGGATCGATTAGGCTATTAATCTTGAAATAATAGCCTATCCTATGTAAACAAGCAGATCGGGACCAATTGATCCCGATCTGCTTGTTCTATTGTGGTCTTTTCCTTCTGTTACCATTTAATAGGGTCTTACATACCCATAGATGCTCATGGTGTTGAAGTTCACACTTCTTACTTCAACGAACTTGCCTACATCCGGAGAGTGGACGATCTGCCCGTTTCCGATGTACATGCCTACATGCTGAATGCTGCCGCCTGAAGCATATACGACCAAGTCGCCGACGATGGGTGATGAAACCTTTTTAAGTCCGTTATACTGAGTGGTTGCTGTTCTCGGAATGCTGATCCCGACTTGCTTGTATGCCCACTGAGTGAGGCCTGAACAGTCAAATCCGCCTTCAGCCCATGATTCACCGCCGTAAACATAAGGTGCTCCCAAAGCTGACATAGCGGCTGCGGCTGCTTGTTCTCCGATGGGTGAGGATTCATCGGTAACCGGCGTGCTTGGTGTGGTTGGTGCTGTCGGTGCAGTGGGTGCAGCCGGAGCAGTGGTTGACAAATAGGCTGCCGAAGACCAGCCAACGTAGGAAGCGTAGCTGACTTTGTCCCATCCGGATTGGCTGTCAGTGACGGTAACCTTCGTTCTTGTGGGAATCGTGGTAAGTATGCTGAATGAGGTTCCGGCTCCGCTCCTCAAGTTCAAATAGTCGGTGGTATACTTGGTTACCTCTGGTGCCGCCTGTGGTTCCGGAGTTGGTTCCGGAATAGGTTCAGGAGTGGGTACCGTGGTCACGGGTGGTTCTGCCGGTGTAGTCGGCGCCGGGGCGCTGTTTCCATCCGTCAAATACAGGTTGTTAGCCCATCCGGTTGAAGATCCGTACTTCACTTTACTCCATTTTCCGTCAGCTGAAGTATCGATGACCGTTACCTTGGCTCCCTTGGGCATAGTCAAGAGTATGCTGTATGAGGTTGCGGCTCCGCTCCTCAAATTCAAATAGTCTGAGGTGAACTTGATAACTTCTTCGATGGCCGGTGTAGGATCCGGGATTGGGGTTGAAGTTGATCCCTTCAGATAGTCCGATGAACACCAGCCTGTTGAGCTTCCGTAATTGACCTTGGTCCACTTACCGTCAGAGCTTTTCTCAATTACAGTGACTTTGCTGCCCACCGGCATGGTGAGGATGACACTATATCCGGTTGATGCACCTGATCTTAAGTTTAAATAATCCGTCGTGTACATGATATCTGCATTATTATTATCTGAGCTGCCGGCGATTTCCGGGTAGACTTGCGTTCCACTTGGGTCATAGACTTCAAAGCCTGGATTTTCGCTGGCTAAATTTACTGCATTTTCATAACGTCTGAAGGATCCTAAACTGGAGGATGGATTTGACCAGCTTTCCCTTACTGTATAATATCCGGTTGATAAATACGCTTCCGGGGCTGCCAGTGCCGTTACTTCCGGCATAAATATTGTGCTCATGCTGATACCAAGAATTGCTACGATCGTTCTGACAATATTCTTTTTCATATTTTCTCCTTTTTATAACTGTGATCTCTATCTGTTGACTCCAATTAATCACTACCAATGACAAAATCACTTGTCATGACAAATATTACAAAACTATGACAAGAATATCAACCCAGCTCATTGACAAAACTTTATCAAAACCTCTGATTTATCAATTTTATTTCCACATTGTTGATTTTTCTAAACTCAAACCAACTTTTCTTGCAGATTTCAATAAAATGGCAATTAAATATTATGACATGAATATTTCTACTTTAATACTAAACCTCAATTTTATTCTTTATATATTCTTCATAACCTGTAAAATTATAACGAATTAATAAAGAAACCGCCTATATTTCTCTTCATAATCATTTATATTTATGTTTTGATCGTGATCCAATCAGGATTCCATATTTATCCGGTCAAGACTGCCCGGTAGGATGGACCGGCGATTGCATCCTTTGGCAAATCATGGGCTGGACTCTGACACCGGCGGCCAACAACACCGAGCCCCAGACCGATGCGAGGATCGGCCTGGGGCCCGGTGGTTGCTAAATTGGCTGGTTCTTTTATTTACTTTGGCTGGTTCAATGGATTTCGTCCTTCAATTGGAATTACCGGAAGTTCAGTTAAACAGATCATCCGGATCATTGGTATCTTTTGAAAAGAACACTGTTTTCCTTGGCGATATGTAAAAAGATGTCATCAGCCAGTTCATGGAGTTTGGCATAAACCGCCAGGACTGAGTTGCAGGCAAAATCAGGGGGTGTGAAGTCATTGGTGAGCTTTATAATCCGCTTAATGATGACCCCGGCTCCCTCATGCTCTGCTTCCAGTTCTTTTATCAAGTTGGAAATTCTTGCTAACTCCTCAGGGGTCTTGTCTTCGCCCTCCATGAGCGGAAACAGCTCCGCTTCCTCCTTTACAAAATGCTCTTCCAGTTCCAGCTTCAGGAGGCTGAAATTTCGATGCAGGTCCAGGAGCAGGTCTTTGTCGTGTTCATAGTGGACCCTTAAAATTTTATTTACCAACCGATCCAGCTCAGTCCATAAATTTCTTTCTTTTTGGTGGTGAATGGCCAGGATCCGATCGATCAGCTGACTATCGGTAAGCTCGGTTACCGGCGGTTCTTTCTCCGGTGTGGCGATATATTTTGCGTAAGCCTCCCGGACCTCCCCAATGAACCCATCGGATAAGCCAGCTTCCTTCACCGTGGCTTCAAGACTACGGTCGCCCTGGCAGCAGTAATCGATGTGCAGTTCATTCAGTTTTTCAGTGATGGCTGGAAAGTAAGTCACCAATTCTCCCAAACTTGTCGTCCCGGTAATATCCAATGTGCTTTTCATGATTAATCTCTCCTGTTAATATTTAATAATCCTTCATCGTGGTAAGGCGGATCTCTTACTACCTTTAGTTTAACCCCTGGTTTACACCCATGCTTTGATCTAAATCAATTTTCAGTTGGTAATTTGATTCTCAAGTTCCAACCCTTTGGACTTGATCCATCCCATCAAACCAAAAAGGTATCTGAACCATTCTATTACCTCATCCCGCTTTAAAAACAAACTGTTTTAAAAGGGTGAGCAGGAAGACAAGGAATACTATCCAAACCAGGATGATGGGCAGGGCATAATACCATTTTTTCGGCTTACCATCCTTCCACAGGTTCCTGGATTCAGTTTCGCATTCCAGCCAAATCTTTTCCGGGATCAGTTTAATGGTCAGCCCTGCCAGGATGGGCAGGATGATCAGGTCATCCAGATAACCAAGGACGGGAATAAAGTCCGGGATCAAATC
>CAZOTM010000103.1:0-7396 GCA_964582675.1 uncultured Clostridiaceae bacterium | reverse complement strand
TCTTTAGTGATCCAGCCATGAAGGAGTATTCGTTGATTGAGCTAAGGCGATTGTTCCATAGATACCCGGAAGCCGGCTTCACCGAATTTTTCACCACCGCCTTCATTGCCGCCTATCTGGAAAACCTTGGCTACACCGTCCATATGGGGGAGGACATCTATGAGGAAGACCGGCTGGGAGTGCCAGATCCGGCGGAACTGGCCACGGCCCGGCAGCGGGCGGAAAGTCTGGGTGCCGGGAAGGACTACCTGGATAAAATCGCCGGTGGCTATACCGGGGTCATCGCCACTTTGCAGCGGGGCAATGGCAAAAAAGCCGCCCTGCGGTTTGACATCGACTGCGTGGAGGTGGGGGAAGCCGAGGGCAATACAGAGTATAATTCCACCATCCCGGGGAGGATGCACGCCTGCGGCCATGACGGCCACACCGCCGTGGGACTTAAAGTGGCCGAAGCCATGATTTGTGACCATACCTGGCAGGGGGAACTTGTCCTGGTATTCCAGCCGGCTGAGGAGGGGGTCCGGGGCGGCCGCGTATTGTCCAAATCACGTTATCTCAATGGGACGGACTACTTTTGTTCCGGCCATCTGGGGATAACCAACAGCCGGCCGGACACCCTGTTTACCAATGTGGCCTATTCCCTGTCCACCTCAAAATGGGATATCCGCGTCAAAGGCGAAGCCGCCCATGCGGGGAACTATCCGGAGCACGGCAAAAATGCCCTTCTGGCTGCCTCCGACATGGTAATGCACTTCTACGGCATCCCCCGCCCAAGCACCGGGGTCGCCAAGCTCAACGTAGGAACCTTGAATGCCGGGACCGGCCGCAATGTAGTGGCGGATCATGCCGACATGAAGGTGGAAACCAGGGGCGAAACCAAGGCGATCAATGAAACGCTTTCCCGGAAGCTGCAGCAGGTCGTGGAGCAGATCGCTGCCCTGCATGATGTGGAAGCCGACTGCCGCCTGGCCGGGGAGGCCATCTTCGCCAAGCCCGCTGAGGCTTTGGTGGCAGAGGCGCCCCGTTATGCCGGGGACGCCGGACTTATGGTCAATACGGAGCCCATCCCCATGCTGGGCAGCGAGGATGCGTTTTTCTTCATCGACCGGGTCCAGAGAGAAGGGGGCGAGGGGATCTATCTCCTCTTCGGCACCGAGATCCAGGCGCCGCATCATTATGCCAGCTTCAATTTCAACGAGGGGATCCTGGATAAGATGGTCAAATACTATACCCTGTGGACCCTGGATAAGCTGGGCGGGGGCGTGGGGGAGACACAGCCGGGAAACAGCCGGGAAACAGCCGGAGGGTCCCTGTGAGCCAACCAATCCATTGGGGAACCTCCCTGGGAACCAATAATAATTGAGTCCAGGGCGGAGCCTTGCTGGGGACAAATAATAATTGTTATCAATTACCCCTGAATATGGTATAATACAGGTAATAGCAAAGAGGGTGATTGATATGCTGGAAAAATTCAAGCAGGCCATGGGAAAAAAACTGGAAAAAATGGCGGCAAACAATGAAAAGCGCTATGCCGGCTCAGCGCCGGACTGCTGCACGATGAATAAACAACATCCCGGGAAACCGGCGAACAAATAAAACGACCTTGAATTGGTTAATTCACCCGGTTAATTCCGGGTGGTTTTTTTCGGGGAGAAGAGCCTGCCGGATGGACTTGGCCATTCATTCCATAGGGGCAGCCCGTTGCCTGGAGAGTATCCCCCCTCCATTGTGAAGGGGTCTGCCCCAAGCCTGGCCTTATGATTGCAGCCCTGACCATAATCCGTAAAATGAATTTCGGGTTTGGCGGCGAATCAGGTATAATGGATACCATATGGAAAGGAGGCATTTTCTTGAATTATCGTGACCTTATAAAACTCAATGGATATCGGGGACTGCCCATGCTGCTGAAAATCGGCGATGAACTGGTCGAATTATCGGCAGCTGCACCGGATGAACTGCCAGAATACCAGGTTTTATCCACAGATCATCCTGCAGGCAACCGGACCTACGAGCGCAGCATCTGCTTCCTGATGGTCAGGGCTCTGGCTAAGCTGTTGCCGGAGGCCCGGGTGGTCATCGAGCACTCAATTTCCAGAGGGCTGTTTTGCGAGCTGTCCGGCGCGGAGATGACAGCAGAGCTGCTGGATCGGTTAAAGATACAAATGAATCAGCTGGTTCAAGCCCAGCTGCCCATCATCCCGAAAGTTGTGGACAAAGCCCGGGCCTTGGAACTGTTCTCCGAGAATGGCCGGGACGAGGTGGTAGCACTATTTGAGACGGTGGGATTTAACGACATCAAACTCTATGAATTGGATGGTACGACCGGGTTTTTCTACGGACCTCTGGCGGCCAATACGGGGGATCTCCCCTTGTTTGACCTCTTGCCCTATCAGACTGGCTTTGTTTTGATGTATCCATCGCAAACCATTCACGATCGGGTGCCGGAGTTTTACTCCCAGGAAAAGCTATATAAAATCTTCCGGGAAACCGGCGAGTGGGATGCAATTTTGGGCATAACCTATCTGGGGGAGCTGAACCGGGCGATCCAGACCTACGATGGCAAACGGATCATCGGGGTTTCCGAGGGGCTCCATGAAAAAAAATATGCCCATATCGCCGACCGGATCAAACAAAAAGGGAATGTCCGGATCATTCTCCTGGCGGGTCCTTCCTCTTCGGGCAAGACCACATCCTCCAGGCGGCTGGCGATCCAGCTGATGGTCAACGGGATGAAGCCCTATCCCATCGAAATGGATAACTATTTTGTGGACCGGGACAAATCACCGATGCTGCCGGATGGCAGCTTTGACTTTGAATCCATCCAGGCCATCGATTTGGAACGGTTCAAGGAGGATATCCGCTTACTGCTGGATGGGCAAACAGTGATCCCGCCGCGGTTTGATTTCAAACAGGGACTTTCCCTGCCGGGGGACCACCCATTGACCATTCCTGAGGATGGGATCATGATCATCGAGGGGATCCATGCATTAAACCCGGAGCTGCTCAATACCATTGATGAAAAAGTCAAGTTTAAAATATATGTCAGCGCCCTGACCCAGCTGAATATGGACAGTTACAACCGGGTCTCCACCACGGATGTGCGGAAGATCCGCCGCATCGTCAGGGATCACCGCAAGCGGGGCTGGACTTCCGAAGAAACCCTGGAGCTGTTTTCCAAGGTGACCCAGGGCGAAAAGGTTAATATATTTCCGTTTCAGGATCAGGCTGATGAAATGTTCAACAGCACCCTGGTGTACGAACTGGCCATCCTGAAAAAGCACGCCTTGCCATTACTGACCAGCATTAACAAGGAATCAGGGGTTTACGACGAAGCCCGTCGCCTAACTTCCCTGCTGGAATTCGTAGGGGATCTCCCCGATGAATTGATTCCTGCCAATTCCATTCTAAGAGAATTTATCGGGGGGAGCTTTTTCGATTGAAGACTTATCGACTGTTTGACATTTTAGGACCGACCATGATCGGACCTTCCAGTTCTCATACGGCAGGCGCTGTTAAGCTGGGACGGGTAGCCCGGGCGCTGGTGCGGGGAAAAATCAGCAAAGTGGATTTTTACCTCCATGGCTCCTTTGCCATGACCTATCAGGGCCATGGTACCGATCGGGCCTTATTGGCCGGACTTATGGGCATGTCCACCTGGTCGGAGGATATTAAAAACGCCCTGGAAATCGCCAAGGAAAGAGGCATCGAATACCAATTCATCCCAACGGATTTAGGCAATGTCCATCCCAATACGGTGCGCTTTGCCGTCACCAATGACAAGGGGGAAGAATACAGTATCACCGGATCCTCCATCGGAGGCGGCAACATCAAGATCATCACCATCAACCGGGACGAAGTGGATTTTGCCGGGGATTATCCCACCCTCATCGTCAAGCATACGGACGTGCCTGGGGTGGTGGCCGAAGTAGCCAAAGAATTGTATGAATCCAAAATCAATATCGCCTTTATGAAGGTCTTCCGGTCTTCCCGGGGACGGGGTGCCACCATGGTGTTCGAAACGGATGATGCGGTGACACCGGCGGTGCTGGATCAACTGTCCGCCATTCCAGGGATTTCCATGGTCAGTTATTTGAATCTGCAGGAGGTGGAGTAAACTATGTTTCCTCAATTTGCATCAGAATTGGTTAAAATCTGTGAAACGGAAAATGTCCATCTGGGCGAGATTGCCATCCGCCACGAAATGGAGGAATCTGACGCCACGCGGGAGGAAATCGTCGCTGAGCTCAGGGAAGTCATTCGCGTAATGAACCGGGCGGCCACAGAGGGCCGGCGCAGACTGGTATTTTCCCTGTCCGGGCTGATCGGCGGCGATTCTTCAAAGATCATGGACTATACGAAAACCCACCGATCCATCACCGGCGAGGTCATGACCAACGCCATGGCTTATGCCATGAGCTCTTCGGAGATCAATGCCTCCATGGGCAGGATCGTGGCAGCTCCCACTGCCGGAGCCTGCGGGATTGTGCCGGCAGTACTGCAGACCTTTTCCGATCAGCGCCACTGCACGGAGGATGAATTGGTGGAAGCCCTGACCGTGGCCGGCGCCATGGGGATCATCATCGGACAAAACGCCACCATCTCTGGGGCGGAAGGCGGCTGCCAGGCGGAAACCGGCTCGGCGGCAGCCATGGCAGCCGGGGCAGCCGTCCACTTGATGGGCGGGACACCTCAGATGTGTCTGGATGCCGGCGCCATCATCCTGATGAACATGCTGGGGTTGGTCTGTGACCCGGTGGCCGGTCTGGTGGAGATCCCCTGCGTCTACCGCAATGCCCAGGGTGCCGTCAACGCCCTGACCACCGCTGACATGGTCATGGCCGGCGTCAAATCCCGGATCCCCTTTGATGAAACCGTATCCGCCATGTATGAAGTCGGCCGCTCCCTGTCCGAAAGTCTGCGGGAGACCGGCATCGGCGGGATCGCCGGAACACCAACCGGCAAACAGCTCAAACAATCGATCTTCGGGGATGCGCAAATCACCGAGGTCCATAAGGACCACAAGCACCCCAGAAACCAATAAAACCAAGGGGCAGCAGTGTTAAGGATTTTTCTCAGCCGGCAGGGCCGGAGCGGAGGCAATAAAATGGATTTTAAGAAGAAACAGTGTCTTATCGCCTATTTTTCCCGCAAAGGGGAGAATTACGCCGGCGGCAGCATCGTAAATCTTGCTGTGGGCAACACGGAAACTGCGGCCAGGCTGATTGCCGCTGAGACCGGCGGGAGCCTCCTGGAGATCAGAACCAGGGCAGATTATCCATTGGAATATGAAGCCTGCACCAGAACCGCCCAGGCTGAAAAGCGGGGGAATGTCCGGCCGGAGCTGACCGCAGCGGTTCATAACCTGGCCGGCTTTGATGTGATATTCCTGGGCTACCCCAACTGGTGGGGGACCTGCCCCATGGCAGTATTCACCTTTCTGGAGAGCAATGATTTTTCCGGGAAGACCATCTTGCCCTTTTGTACCCACGAAGGCAGCGGAATGGGCGCAAGTGAACGGGATATCCAGCAGGCCGTGCCGGGAGCCAGCGTCCGCCGGGGACTGCCAATCCTGGGAAGCGCCGTCCAGGGTGCCCAAGGGGAGATCAGCCGCTGGCTGAAAGGCCTGTGAAAACACAAGCTGCCTGATGGAGCACTCCACGGTGAACACCTGCTGTTGAACACTTAAATTGAAGGATACCATAATAAGGAGCCTGCCCTGGGGATATCCAGGGCAGGCTCAGCCAAAGAAGGGATCAGCCATGAAGATCAGTCACATCAAGGGCAATACACATGTCATCGATACCGGGATCGTAACCATCCCATTTTATCGTTTGAACGACGGGGAGGTCATCCTCCTGGATTCCGGCTGGAACAAGGATGGGGAAGAGCTCCGGAGGGTTTTGGGTGAAATGGGCTTCACCGTCAAGGGGATATTGAACTCCCACGCCCATCCCGACCATATGGGCAACAACCAATACTTCAGGGAGATGGACGGGGCAGTGACTGCAATGTCCGAGGCGGAAGCCTGGGTCTATGCCAACAGCTTAAACCTGAAAATCTTCTACAATATCTTGACCATCGAAGAGATCGAAGAGGAGTATGAAGGAATGTTCCATACCCCGGACATCCTGATCCCGAAGGGGGCAGGGGAAATCGACTTGTTGGGGGTAAACTTCAAGCTCCTCCATTTCCCAGGCCACAGCGCCGACCAATTGGCCATCATCACCCCGGACAACATCATGTATGTGGGGGATCTGGTCTTATCGGAAAGGGTCCTCCATGGCTCGAAGATCCCCTATGATTTTTATTTGAAACAGGATCTGGAAAGCAAGGCAAGGGTCAAAACTGCCGAGGCCGACTGCTATATTTTGGCCCATGCGGGCATCGTCGAAAACCTGGCGGAGCTTGCCGCCCTGGCGGAGAAGAACATCCGCTATTTCAAGGACAAAGCCCGGGAGATCTATGAATTGGCAGAGGATAACTCCACCATGGATGATATCTTTAAAAAAGCCAAGGCGGTCATGCGCATCAACATCACCACCCCCCAACGCTATGCGGTGGTAATCCGAATGCTCCGGAGCAATGTGGAATACCTTGAATACAAGGGCTATCTGACTAAGGTTATTGATGACGGCTACATCAAGTACCGAAAAAACCAGCCGGACTGGACCAGCTTTTGATCCTCACCGCCTGGGAGTTGTCAGAATTTAAGCTGCGATAAGTATTTAGGCTGAGCCAGGGATTGAATGTAAAAAGACGGGATGCCAAAGACTGGGTACAGAAAACCATGCAAATATGAAGACATGCAGATATGCATACTTGCAGTTTTCTTGACATTTAAAAAAGGAGCTGACGGATCGATGCTGATTCAATCGACGATCAATGGGGAAGAAAGAGGGCGCCCAGTGGCGCCTGGAGACAAAGCCGACTGGCAGATTATCCATGAGACGGCCCTGGTGGTGGATACCCATAACGATACCATGGGCAAAGTCATCGATGATAAGACGATGCTGCCGATCCACGATATCGGCAAACCCACGGACTTCCAGCTGGATATCGCCAAGGCCAAGGCCGGCGGACTGAAGGCAGCTTTTTATGCGGCCTTTACGGAGTACCAGGGGGAAGGGGAGGACCGGATCCCCAAGACCAACAGCAAAGCCCTGGCTTTGATCAATGGGATGTATTTCACGGCCAGGAATAATCCCCGGGACATCCAGATCGCCGGGGACGTCCCGGGGATCATGGCAGCGGTAAAGTCCGGACGGCAGGCCATGATCCCGGCGGTGGAAGGCGGCTATTTCCTCGAGGAGCTCAATGCGATTGAGCTGCTCCGGCAGTACTGGGACCTGGGGGTAAGGTATCTGACCTTGGTCTGGAATCCGGAAAATTCATTGGG
>CAZOTM010000102.1:0-7443 GCA_964582675.1 uncultured Clostridiaceae bacterium | reverse complement strand
TTAAAGCTCCTCCAGGATACCTCCCGGGAAAAGCACATGACCGTCATCATCATTACCCATAACGGGGCTTTGGTGAACATCGCCGACCGGGTCATCCGCATGAAAAGCGGCAAGGTTTTTGAGAGCTATGTGAATGATGATCCGGTGCCCGTTGAGGAGATCGAATGGTGATGAATAAGCCGCTGTTCAAAGAATTCCTGCGCACGATCAAAAACAATCTGGGCCGCTTCCTGTCCATCGTGGCCATCATTGCCCTGGGAGTCGGCTTCTTTGCGGGCATCAATGCCACTAAGCCCGATATGATCAAAAGCGCCGCCAAGTATTATGAAGAGACCAACCTCATGGACCTGCGAGCCATGAACCCCCTGGGGTATTCCCCGGAGGATATCGGCAAACTGAAGGGGGTCGCCGGCATCACTGCCATGCAGCCCTCCTTTACCAAGGATCTGTTCCTGTCCGTCGGGGACTTCAAGCTGGTGGCCCGGCTGTTTTCCCTGGATTTAAAAACCTACGGCAAGGCCAATGCTATCAATCAGCTCGTCATCCTGGAAGGCCGCCTCCCGGAAAATTCCGGGGAGATCATCATTTCCAGGGAAAAATATACGGAAAATCCCATCGAAGTGGGGAGCCTCGTGAAGATCGAGGCGCCGGACAACCAGGTCATCGAAGACATCCTCCGCATCAACGAGTTCACCGTGGTGGGCATCTTCCAGTCGCCCCTTTATGTCAGTGTGGAGAAGGAGCAGACCAACGTGGGCTCCGGCAAGGTGGGGATCGCCGCCTATGTCCCGGCAGGGGACTTTAAATTGGCAGAACCCACCGAATATTTCTTCGAGGTGGCCGCAGCTGTAGGCTTGATGCCGGATTCGGACAGCTATCAAACCGCCGTTGCGAAAGTAAAAACGGAAATCGACGGGATCGGCCGGGAGGTCATGGCGAAGGAGACCGCGGAGCTAAAACAGAAGCTTCTGGCTGGCAAAGCCGAGCTTCTGGCCAACCGGACCAAGGCGGAAACCGAGATTAAGGATGCCGAAGACAAACTCATCCAAGCGGAAACCGACATCACGGAAGGCGAAGCCACCCTGCTACGGGAGGAGGCCGATGGCAAACAAAAGATCGCCGACGGCCGGGCTGAGGTTTTAAAAAACCGCATGGAGCTGTTGAACGGACGCCTCCTCTACAACGAGGGATTTTTAAAATGGAGCCAGGGCAACACCGAATACCTGTCGGGGAAAGCCAAGCTGGATTCGGCCAAAGCCCAGCTGGACTCCGGGAGGATGCAGCTGGATTCAACCAGGGCCCTGCTGGCTCAAAGCAAGGCGACATTGGATGCCTCCGTGGGCCAGCTGGATCTGATGGGGCAAGCCGTGGCCGGGATCACCGAGATCATGGACACCCTGCCGCCCACTCCGGAATTTACCGAGGAAGAGTATAACCACATGCTCGCCCGGGTGGAAAAATACTCCCCCAAGACCGCCGACTACATCCGAACCTATATCCCCTATTCCCTGCCCGGCTCGGTGACTTTGATCCGCAGCTTTTTAGACACCACGGTGGCGTCTTTGGCCGCCACCTATGATTCCTCCGTGGCCCAGTATAACGATGGGCTGACCCAGTACGAGGACGGCCTGGCCCAGTATGAAGCGGGGGAAGCCCAATATGCCCAGGGTCTGGCCGAATATGAGGCGGGAGCCAGTGAACTGGAAGCCGGCAAAGCCGAACTGGATGCTGGCAAACGCACCCTGGACGAGACAAAGAAGACCCTGGATGACGGAGATGTCAAACTGGATCAGGCCATCCTGGAGCTGGACCGGGGGGAAACTGAGCTGACCGAAAAAGTCGCCCAGGGCAAGCTGGATCTGGAACAGGCCAAGGTGGACCTGGCCAAGGGCAAGGAAGAATTTACCGTCAAACGGGCGGACGCTTTGAAAAAACTGGCCGAGGCCGACGATGAGATCCTTAAAGCCGAGCGGGATATCGCCGATGTGCCGGATAAATGGTTCGTCACCGCCCGGGACGGCAATCCCGATTACTCCTCCTGGTTTGAGAATGCGGAAAAAATCGGCAAAGTGGCCACCGTGTTCCCCTTCTTCTTCTTTCTGGTGGCTGCTTTGGTCTCCCTGACCAATATCACCCGGATCGTGGAGGAGGAACGGACCCAGACCGGCACATTGAAAGCCCTGGGCTACGGCAATTCGGCGGTTTCCGCCAAATATATCCTCTACGCCCTCATCGCCTCCCTGTTGGGCTCAGCCATCGGGCTATCCGCCGGCTTCACCTTGTTCCCCACCCTGATCATCGATGCCTACTCCATGATGTACAATATCCCCAAAAAAGTCATCGAATTCAACCCCTTCTATGCCTCCCTGTCCCTGGGCCTGGCCCTGTTGACCGCCGTGGGCGCCGCCGTGGCGGCCACCCTGTCGGAGATCCGGGAGCGGCCGGCCCACATGATGCAGCCAAAATCACCCCCCGCCGGAAAACGGATCCTCCTGGAGCGGATCACCCCCCTTTGGAAATGGCTGTCCTTTTCCAGAAAGGTCACCTTCCGCAACCTGTTCCTCTATAAAAAGCGCTTCTGGATGACCATCATCGGCATCGCCGGCTGCACTGCCCTGATCCTCACCGGCTTCGGCATCAAAAACTCCGTGGACGCCATGGGGGCGAACCAGTTCAAGCAGCTTTTCGTCTACAACCAAATGGTGGTAGTGGACGATAAAAAACCGGCGGCAGAACGGAATCTGGAAGCGATCGCCGCCTCCATCCCGGAAGTCAAAGCCTATAAAATCAATCTGAGCGACTCGATTAAGGTCCATGTCCCAGGGTCTGACCGGACCTATGATGCGAACCTCATCGTTCCGGAGACCCCTGCCGGACTGGATAAATTCATCGTCCTCCGGGAACGGGTCTCCAAAAAGAAGCTGAACTTAAACGGCAAGGGAGCGGTCATCTCCGAGAAGCTGGCGGTATCTCTCAATCTGAAGGCGGGGGATGAAATCAGCTACGAGGATGCGGATAAGCGGCAGTTTAAAACCACCATAACCGGGATCACTGAAAATTACCTGAACAACTATCTCTACCTGACCTCGGAGACCTATCAAAAAGTCCACCTGATGAAGCCCAATTATAACGGCTTATGGGTGAACCTGACCGCTGAAGGATTGCAGGACGAGAAGACCATCATGGAAAACTTCATGAAAAATGATTCCGTCATCACCGTCTTTTCAACGGGGGAGATCTCCAAAACCTTTGAAGACCAGATGAACAGCCTGGTTTTCGTGGTCTTCGTCCTGGTGGTGGCAGCCGGTGCCCTGGCCTTCATCGTCCTCTACAACCTGTCCAACGTGAACATCACCGAACGGCAGCGGGAACTGGCCACGATCAAGGTGCTGGGTTTCCGGGACAATGAGGTCACTGCCTATGTTTACCGGGAGAATATCTTCCTCACCCTGTTCGGCGCTTTAACCGGTCTGGCCATGGGCTTCCTCCTGCACAAATACATCATCGTCACATTGGAGATCGACAACATGATGTTCGGCAAATCCATCCATTGGACCAGCTATTTATTTGCCCTGGCACTGACCTTTTTATTCTCAGCCATCGTCAACGTCATCATGCATTTTGCCTTAAAGCGAATCAACATGGTGGAATCCTTGAAGTCCATTGAATAGGGGGAAAACCATGCGAGTGACCAAAGAACCGGAAACCAGAAAGAAAGAGATCCTGGAAGCCGCCAAAAACCTATTTCTCCAAAAAGGCTATGCCAAAACCTCCATCACGGACATCGCCGGGGAAGTCAATGTGGCCAAAGGGCTCTTCTACTACTACTTTCCCAGGAAAGAATGCCTGTTTGATGCCATCGGCGATGAATTCGTGGAAACACTGAAGGAGCAGTGGGCCCAACGGAGACTCCAGCCAAGCAGTCTCCTGGAGGATCTGTCCGCTTACCTCTATTTCTACTTAGACCAGGTGGAGGACAACCGGGGGCTGCTCCAGCTGAGCGCCTCGGATAATTCGCCCTTTGGGGCCATCATGAAATCACGCCTTATTGATACGGCCATCGAACAGGTCTATGAAATTTTCAGCCAACACCGGGAAGAATTTTCCCCGCCCATGACTTATCCCGAATATGCCATCCGGATCCTCATCGTCGGCTTTGCCGATCTGTATATGTCAGGGATCACCGACCGAGGGGTCTACCACACCCTCCTGTTGGAGAGTATGGGGGTAAGTCTCACCGGACGGCCGGCGGACGGTTAAACCAGCAGTGCCCCAAATTAAATTGAATTGCCGCCAAGCTTTATCCCCCACCCAGAGCGCCGGGATAAAGCTTTTTTCACTGTTTCCTTTCCTTCCTTACCCTTTTCAGACCTTTCCAGTCAAACCCAGCCGGCTCCAGTTAATTTTTGATGGTTCCTGTCCCTGTACATCCAGCTTGATGCACACTGATCCAACCAGATGCACACTGATCCACCCAGATACAAAATGATCCAACCAGCTCCAAACCAATGCAAACCCCTCTGGTCACCTCCAAACCAATGTTAATTCCTCCGGTCAGCTCCAATCCATTGTAATATCCTCCGGTCAGCTCTTCGCTCTGCCATCCACAGCCCGGGGAGTAATGGTGGTTCACATAATCATAATAATTTCCCTGCGCCGTTTTTCGCCCCAACTGGTAATATTAGGGTATAAGGACGATTCTTTGGAATCGGGCAATCATGATCGATAAATCATCCTGGGAGGGGTATTTATGCAATACAATGATAAGAACCACATGAAGATCATCAACCTCGTGTCCTACCTGGCGCTCCTGACTGTGAGCGGATTGGCCCTGACTGGGACCTTGGGCCGAACGGCCTGGCTGAATGTCCTCCTCGTCCCCCACAATAAGTTCATCCCGGACTCGAAGATCCTGTATCTGTTTCTTTTGATGCTTTTCCTGCTGGGCCTCTTCACCCTGTTCCAGCTGAGCGTCTTTAAGCACAAGCAGCCCCTCATTGACAAGATCCGCTTCACCCTGGGTTGGACGGTACCCTTCGCTTTGATCGCCTACGGCCTGGGGATCCTGTTCCGGCTCTATCAGCTGCGGGTTTTGAGCATGGCGGCCTATCTGATCGGTCTCCTGGTCTTGTTGATCGCCGATGGCAACATCCGGGCTGATGCTGAGGTCATGAATGAAAAGCTCTGGGTCAGAAATCCCCACAGTGTATTTACCGGCATGACCCTGTTCATGCTGATGATCACCATAGGCGCCGTATACAGCAGTACCTTCCGCTTTGAACTGAGCGCAATCATCCTCCTGGCAGTTTTTTGTGCCCTGGCCGCCTGGATCTCCACGAAGAACAAAAACATTGGCTTGCTTTTGACCTTCGCTGTCGCTTTGATGACCTTGTTCAAGGGCTTCCGGGCCAATGATTTGTTTTCCGTCATGGTGGTGACCGGTGCCGCCCTCCTGGTTGTTTACTCCATCGTCCTGGTCCGCCAGAAGCCAACCCAGGAAGCCGGGAGGCGTCTGGCCAGACGGGCCATGCCAAAGTACAACGGGGGCAGACCTAATAATCTCAAGGGCGTTCTTGATCCAAAACTCTACAAGGAAGCGGACGACCTTTAATGGTTCGTTGCGGTTTGGCCCTTCGCTTGGGCACCTGCCAAGGCCCTGGTTCCCAGGTAATCAGGAAACCGCCGCTGTAGGCTATGGGTCTAGGCTATGGCTGCAAGCTATGACTGATCGGAAAAAAGGAACCGGGAGTAAAAGACTGACTTTTACTCCCGGTTCCTTTTTATGGTTTGATCGGCCTGGTTCAGGTTTGGTTCAGGTTTGGTTCAACACCCGCCGGCAGCTAGAAATCTTCCGCTTCCGCATTGGCCGCAGGAGCATAGCGCTCACTGTAGACCGCATTGAAATCGTGCTTGACGCCTCCCTGGACATAACCCAGGATGGTGTCAAAATAGACATTCTCCGAAGCCCTGAGGATGGCTTTGTCCGCATCCTTATTGATCAGCTTCATATCCTCAATAAGCTGCTTGATGACATAGCGCTTATTGCCGGTCTTTTTGGCGGCAACCATGCAGGCGCAGTTCAAGGGCCAGATCCCCATTTCATCCACCCATTTCTTAATGTGCTTTTCTTCCACATAATACAGGGGCCGGATCAGCTCCATCCCTTCGTAGTTGGTGGATCGAAGCTTGGGCGGCATGGCCTTGAAGGCTCCCCCGTAGACGATGTTGAGCATGGTCGTCTCGATGACATCATTGAAGTGGTGGCCTAAGGCCACCTTGTTGCAGCCAAGTTCCCTGGCCTTGGCGTAAAGATAGCCCCGGCGCATCCTGGCGCACATGTAACAGGGATAATCAGAGGCGATGTCGTCGATGACATCGAAAACCTTGGATTCAAAGATATTCAAGTCGATGTTCAGGTGCTTCACATTATCTTCCAGGAGCTCCCGGATTTGCGGATGATAGCCGGGATCCATGCAGATAAAGGCGATGTCGAACTCGAATTTCCGGTGTTTTTTCAGTTCCTGGAACAATTTTGCCATGAGGAGTGAATCTTTGCCCCCGGAGACGGCCACCGCGATTTTATCCCCCGCCTGGATCAGGCTGTAGTCATTGAGGGCCTTGGTGAACTTTGACCAGATGGTTTTTTTATATTTTTTTGTGATCGAACTTTCGATTTCCTGAAGAGTTTTTTTGCTTTCTGACGGGATTAGGATTTCGCAGCCTTCTCCCCTGATTCCATTTTCCATTTCATTACCTCCCGGGCAAAATCTATCATACCATAGATCGAAAATTATTTTTAAGATTCAGCTTTTTGCAATGAAAAAGCCCAAAGCTCAAGCCCAAGCTTAAGCCAAAAGTTCCAAGCCCCCAGTACCGGCCTGAAACCCAAGTCAAAAGTTCCAATCCCCCAGTACCGACCTGAAACCCAAGCCGAGACCTGTCGCCGAGACCTGTCGCCGAAAGCCTCCACCAGATTTTGCAATCCCCCCACGGACCAGCCTCCGGTTCTTCCCTTGCGCGAAGCGGCACTGGGTGTAGCAGCGCTGGGTGAAGCCGGTCTGACGGCCTCCCATTCTTTTCCATTCTTTTTCCCCAGAGAGTCAGGTGATCTTAATTACTGGTATGGTGGTAGAATGGATGGAGAGAACGAGATTGGCAAGGATATGGGGATGATCATGGATAGGAATGATAACAGCATATGGGAAAAGGATAACCGGGGGGATCCCGGCCCAATGGACGGCTTGCGCCGGGAATGGTGGAAGGAAGCCTCCGTTTACCAGATCTATGTCAGGAGCTTTAAGGATTCCAATGGGGACGGCATCGGAGACATCAACGGCATCATTGAAAAAATCCCCTATTTGGAATTTTTGGGGGTCGATGCGGTTTACTTAAATCCCGTGAATAAAAGCCCCAATGACGACAATGGCTATGATGTCTCGGATT
>CAZOTM010000101.1:0-7452 GCA_964582675.1 uncultured Clostridiaceae bacterium | reverse complement strand
GTGGGCAAGGTGAGATTTTCGGCCGGTTCGTTGAAGGCGATGTGGCCGTTCTGGCCAACACCCAAAATCTGGACATCCTGGGGGGGCAGGCTGAGGAGGAGCTCTTCATAACGCTTGGCTTCGGCCGCCGGGTCTTTGGTGTCCCCGTGTGGTACATGGGTATTTTCCTTGTTGATGTTGATGTGGTTGAACAGATTGTGATCCATGAAATAACGATAGCTTTGGTCGTGGTCACCGTTGATCCCCACATACTCATCCAGGTTGACCGTGGTGACGTTGGAGAAATCCAATTCCCCTGCTTTATAGGCTTTGATCAGTTCTCCATACAAACCCAGGGGGGTGGATCCTGTTGCCAAGCCCAAAACCGCATCCGGTTTGTTTTTGATGATCTCCTTGACGATCTCTGCTGCCTTGGCCGATGCCTCTTCTTTTGAATCCAATACTATGAACTGCATATGCTCTACCTTCCTTTGTTGATATGGGATCGACTGAATCGATCCGGATTTTACGTTTTAATATTATCATACAATTAAGAATTCTTTGTACCTATTTGTATCCTCTTGCGGATTTTTTAGTAAATTCAGGAATAATTCCCCACCCTTCAACCGACACGAATCATCCAGGCTTAAATAACGGCCTCTGGGTCACAGGACCTTCATTAATTAACAATTATCCTGTAAACTGAAAGCAGCGCGAGAATCACTCCATCACGAGGCTAAACTATGACAAGAAAACTGATATGCTTTGATCTTGACGGTACCCTTTTAAACAGCCGCAAAGAGGTACCCCCGGAAAACCTGGCGGCGCTGGAAAAACTCATTGAACTGGGCCATATCGTGTCCATTGCCACCGGCCGCCACTATAAATCGGCCTATAAAGTGTCCCTGAACCTGCCTCACGGGGTGGAGATCATCGCCAGCAACGGTGCCGTCGTCTCCAAGGGCGGTGTTATCATCCGCCGCGAGGTGATCCCGGCGGCGGAATTGGTGGATATCTATCATTTGACGGAGGACTACGGCCTGAATCTCACCTTTGATTCGCTGTATGCCGCCTACCACACCCGCCTTGGCCACGCCCTAAAATACAGTTATTTCATGAACGTATTGAATAAAGGGCCCATCTACATCCGCAATGTCCACATCAAGTCCCTGGCGGACTACGAGCGATATATGCCCTTCTTCATCAATGCCATCGTCATCTCCAAAAAACATCCGGACCGGGTAGCCCGGCTGAGGCTGGATCTGGAGAAGGCCGACCGGTTCAATATTGAAAGCTCAGGTGCCGACAATCTGGAGATCATCCCCAGATCCTCCGACAAAGGGACCGGAGCCCTCGTACTGGCGGAGCATTACGGCATCGCCAACACTGATATCATCGCCTTCGGCGATCAGGAAAATGACCTGAAGCTGCTGCGAGTCGCCGGAATCGGAGTCGCCATGGGCAATGCTTCCGCTTACCTGAAAGCCCATGCCGACCTGGTGTCAGACACTAACGATCAGGGCGGTATCCCCAAAGCCCTCCGGGAGATCTTTGGGGATGTGTTCCGATGATCCCCAGACCCTGCGACAAAGACCAACGACAACCACCAGCGACAACCACCAACGACAAGAACCGCAGCCGTGGCCGCGGTTCTTGTCGTCTGTTTGTGTCTCAGTTGGATTCCAGGTGGTTTCTAATTGATTCCAAGTGGTTTCCAACTGCTCACCCCTGTTTTTCAAATCGTTGCCCGATTGGCTGGCTGTCGGTTATTTATGCCCACACACCAGCCAACTGGCGGATTAGCCCGATGCAGCCCTTACTTGGGGCTGGTCGCTTCCGTGTTGAAGGAAACTTCACGGTCCGGTTCTTTCTTTAATTCCCGCTCCCCGGTTTTGATGAAGTTCAAAATGCCGTCCTTTACAATGACATTGACTTCGTTGCCTTTTCTGATATTGCCCCGGAGAATCTCCTCAGACAGGGCATCCTCCACATCCTTGGTGATTTCCCGGCGCAGGGGCCTTGCCCCGTAGGTCATATCGGTGCCCTTGGCGGAGAGATGGGCGATGGCTTCATCGGAGAAGGTCAAATAGATCTCTGACGCTTCGATACGCCTGGCGACATCCTGAACCATCAGGCGGACGATCTGGGAGAGATCCTCGGCCTTCAGGGAATGGAAGACGATGATATCATCGATCCGGTTCAGGAACTCCGGACGGAAGGTCTTTCTCAAATCCTCCATCACATTGCCCTTCATTTTTTCGTACTCATCCTTCTCGGCATCACCCGTGGACAGGGTGAAGCCGATGGACCGCTCTTTCTTTAACAGGCTGGCCCCCACGTTGCTGGTCATGATGATGATGGTATTTTTAAAATCCACGGTCTTGCCTTTGCCGTCAGTCAAGCGGCCGTCCTCCAGGATCTGGAGGAGGATATTGAACACATCGGGATGGGCTTTTTCGATTTCATCAAACAGCACCACCGAATAGGGGTTGCGCCGGACCGCTTCGGTCAATTGGCCGCCCTCGTCGTAGCCCACATAGCCCGGCGGGGATCCCACCAGCCTCGATACGGTGTGCTTCTCCATGTATTCACTCATGTCGATCCGGACCATGTTCTTTTCATCCCCGAAGATGGCATCGGCCAAAGCCTTTGAGACCTCGGTCTTGCCCACTCCGGTGGGTCCTAAAAAGATGAAGGAGCCGACAGGGCGTTTGGGGTCCTTCAGGCCAACTCTGGCCCGCCGCACTGCCCGGGCAATGCTGTTGATGGCTTCGTTTTGCCCCACTACCCGCTTATGGAGGACGGTTTCCAGATCCAGCAGCTTCTGCGATTCCGATTCGGTGAGCTTTTGCACCGGGATCTTGGTCCAGCGGGAGACCACATGGGCGATATCATCCTCGGTGACCGTCAGGTTGATGGAGGTGGTTTTATCCTTTTCCCAGGAGCCTTTCAGTTTCTCCAGCTGGTTCTTGATTTCCCGTTCTTCATCCCGGAGGCGGATGGCTTTTTCAAAAGCCTGCGTATTCACCGCCTCGTCCTTTTCCCGAATCACCGTTTTGAGCTTGTCTTCCAGCTCCTTGATATCCGGCGGGGCAGTCAGGTTTTGGATCCTGACTCTGGCCGCCGCTTCATCCATCAAGTCCACTGCCTTATCCGGCAGAAATCTGTCCTGGATATAGCGGTCCGACATGGTCACTGCCGCTTCCAGGGCGGAATCCAGTATTTTGACCCGGTGGTGGGATTCATAGCGGTCCCGCAGGCCCTTTAAAATCTCCAGGGCTTCCTCCGGGGTGGGTTCTCCCACCAGCACGGGCTGGAAGCGCCGTTCCAGGGCAGAATCCCTTTCGAAGTGTTTCCGGTATTCATCGATGGTGGTGGCGCCGATGCACTGGAGCTCCCCCCTGGACAGGGCCGGTTTTAATATGTTGGAGGCATCGATGGCGCCCTCCGAGCCGCCGGCGCCAATGATGGTATGGATCTCGTCAATGAACAAGATGACATTGCCGGCGATTTTCACCTCATCCATGACCGTCTTCAGCCGTTCCTCGAATTCACCCCGGTATTTGGCCCCTGCCAAAAGCCCGGACATGTCCAGGGTGACGACCCGCTTGCCCTGGAGGAGCTCAGGGATATTGCCCTTGTTGATCCTCTGGGCCAGCCCTTCCACCACTGCAGTCTTGCCGACTCCCGGCTCGCCGATCAAAACCGGATTGTTCTTGATCCTTCGGGACAGGATCTCCAGGATCCGCTCCGTTTCATCCATCCGGCCGATGACCGGATCAAGCTTGCCTTCCCTGGCCATTTTAGTCAGGTCCCGGCCATACTGGTCCAAGGTTTTAGTCTGAGTGGCTGTTGCTTCGCCGCTGGCCTCGCCGCCCTCGGTGTCAAAGCCGGCACTCAGCCCGTTATAGACATCGTTCTTGAGTTTATTGATGTCCACATTGAAGCTTTTCAGGATGGAGAACGCAATCCCCTCCTGTTCACTTAACAGGGCCAGGAGCACATGCTCCGGACCGATATAGTCGTGGTTCAGGGAGGTGGCGATTTCCATACTGCCTTCAATGAGGCGCTTGGTTCGGGGGGTCATGGCGATGGCATTTTGCGGTATATTGGTGATCTGCCCCCGTTTTCCCACCAGCTGGACAATCACTCGGGCGATGCCTTCCGTATTGACCCCATAAGCGGCCAGAAGGTCCTGGGATAAGCCCTCCACTGCCGTCAGTCCGTAGAGGACGTGTTCGCTGCCAATATAGCCATGGCCAAGCTGTTTCGATATTTCCTGTGCCTTTAAAATTACGCGCCTGGCGCGTTCCGTCAATCGATCGATCAATTGATTCGTCTCCTTTTAATTTCTTCCCTGAGGACCGTGGCTCGCAATAGATCCCGGTCCCTTTCGGGGAGCATTTCTTTAATGTTCATTTCAACCTGCAATGTTCCCAGCTGCGTCATGATGATCAATTCATCCACTTCCTGAGGTGCCAGTCCCCTGACGATCCCCGATTCGACGCCGAAGCGGAGGATGGACAGGAGGAGGAGGCTTTCCTTGGAGGACATGATCCTGGCCGAAGCCAATGTCCCCAGGGCCCGGTATACCCGGTCCTCCGATTCGTGGTAGTGCTTGTCAAGGATCCTGGCTTGTTCCTCGACCTCCATGTGCAGTACTTTATCAACGGTTTCCGTGATGTTGTCAATAATAAATTCCTCGTTGACCCCCAGGGTGATCTCATTGGAGATCTGGTAGATGTTGCCTTCAGCCTGGGAGCCCTCCCCATAGATGCCCCGGATGGTCATGCCCATCTGGGCAAGCCGCTGGGCGATCAGCCCGATCTTGTCCAGAAAGGTCAGCACCGGCAGATGAACCATTACGCTGGCCCGCAGGGCCGTCCCCAAATTGGTGGGGCAGGCTGTGATGTAGCCAAGATTCATGTCAAACGACCATTTCAGCCGTTCTTCCAGCAAGTCATCAAACCGGTCCGCTTCCCCATAGAGCTCCTGGAGGGATTTGCTCCTGTCCATGACCTGGATCCTTAAATGGTCCTCTTCATTGATCATGATGCTGGCGGTTTCCGCCTTGTTGCTGATAAACGCGCCTTTATCCGCATTGTTGATCAATCGGGAGGACACCAGGTGCTTTTCAAAGTAAGACAGCAGCTTGATGCCGGATTCGGTCCACAGTCGTTTGGTTGAGAATTCGCCCAGCAAGTGCTCGGATACGAAAAACGCCTCCTCCACGGTTTGGACCAGCTGTCTGGATTGATCCACCCTCAGCTTGTGGGGGAAGAAGATCCCGTCGATGTTGCGGGCCAATCGGACCCGGTTCTTTATCTTTAAGGAGTCAATCTCGGTCATTTTATTTCCTCCTCCAATTCTCGTTTTAAATCGATGATCTCATCCCGGAGGATGGCGGCCTTCTCAAAATTTTCCTTCAAGACCTCTTCATGCAGTTCCTTTTCCAATAGATTCAGCCGCTTTCGGGAGTTCGCTTCGACGCTGGTATTAACCGGATACTTCCCCACATGTTGTAAATTGAACTGATATTTTTTAATGGCGGGAATAATCAATTCCCGGAAATATTTATAGCAGTGCGCACAACCGAGGAGCGACGTCTTGGTATACTCGGAAAATGGGGTTTTGCATTCAGGGCAGCTAAGGTCATTTAAATCAAAATATTCAGTATACTCATTGTCCATGTCGTTTACCTCCCGGTTTTGTCTTCTCATTTTAGCCTGCTTTTTCCATCAGTCGATTGATCCGCTTAAAGTTTAAAGCTTCTTTGCAGATTCTTCATACTGTTTAAACTTTTATCCCTTATCCTTTCCCCTTCAAGACAAAAGACACCCGTTAAGGCGCCTTTTGATCAGTTATCTTTTAAAATTTCCTTGCCTATTTTGGGATCATCCCCGGCTCCCACTTCCAGCTTGATGCTGCCGCCAGCTGAGTTGTCCTCGTAGCTGCCCTTGATCAGGGTACATTCGGATATGGGGAAGTATTCGATGATATCCTCACCTTCCATAGGAATTCTGACTTTAATCCGCTCCCGGATGGTGTTGTTCATGATCACTTCACCGATTCCCTGGGGCGTTTGAACTGTACTGCCGGCCTTTGGCAGCCTTTTTCTGATCACCTCATAATTATCCTGCTCGTACTTCAGACAGCACATCAGCCGCCCGCAGATCCCGGAGATCTTCGTCGGATTGAGGGACAGATTCTGTTCCTTGGCCATTTTTATGGAGACCGAGGTAAAATCCTGAAGAAAGGTGGAGCAGCACAGGGGTTTGCCGCAGGGGCCGATGCCGCCCTTCATTTTCGCTTCATCCCTGACGCCGATCTGCCGAAGCTCGATCCTGGTCCGGAACACCGTCGCCAGGTCTTTGACCAATTCCCGGAAATCCACCCGGCCGTCCGCCGTGAAATAAAAGATGACCTTGTTGTTGTCGAAGGTGAATTCAACGTCCACCAGTTTCATATCCAGCTTGTGGCTTTTGATTTTTGTCTCGCAGAGCCTGAAGGCGTCCGCTTCCTTTTCCAGATTTTTCATGTGGATCTGGATGTCTTTTTCCGTAGCTTTGCGGATGACCGGTTTTAAGGGGGCTACAACCCTGGTCTCATTGACCTCTTTGGGGCCGATGGAGATCAAGCCGAACTCCACACCCCTGGCAGTTTCTACGATCACTGCGTCATCTGAATTTATATCAAGATCCAGGGGATCGAAATAATAGATTTTCCCGGCTTTTTTAAACCTTACGCCAACTATGTTAACCATCAACTTTCCTCCGTGAGACGCATCAGGACACTGTCGATCACCGTTTCTTTGTTTATGTTCCGCCCGGTGATTAAGAGCTTAAGCCCTCTGTCGCACTCTTCTGTTATGGATGACAGCCTTGCCATGGAAAAGTTTCCGGCAATGGCTTTGACCCTTTCATTATTATACAGGAATATGATGTTTTTGTAATCCTTGCAGATTTTGACCACGGAGACATCCCGCATGAGGAGCAAAAGGCCTTCCAAAAACCGCACCGGACCATAGCTTAAGATGAGCTTGTTTTTATCCAGGATCTTCAGGCAGTTTTTATCCCGCAGGGATTTGACCAAAGACAGGTCCAAGGCGAACTGGAGAATAAAATCCAGGAATCCCCGATATTGCTCATCCTTGATGTATAAGTCGGCCTCTCCGGGGATGCCTCTGGCAATGGCCAGGGCATGGGAAAATTGAGGTTCGGCTGACCCGTGCGCCTGTTGAATATATGATGCCATCTCCCCTCGGGAAAGGGGGGACAGGCGATGGACGGCACATCTTGACCGGATGGTGGGCAAGAGCATATCCAGATTTTCCGACAGGATGATGAAATAAACCCCCTGGGGCGGATCCTCCAAAGTCTTTAACAAAGCGTTCTGAGCCTGGACGGTCAAAGCGTCCCCCTTGTGGATGACGATGACCTTGCGGTCCCCCTCAAAGGGCTTGATGTTGGCTTC